>JBFHPZ010000518.1:0-2176 GCA_041592495.1 Gammaproteobacteria bacterium
AAACTGAAAAAAATTGATGGTTATCGTCTGAACGTTGTCGATGATGATCATAAACTGCTGGGTAGTCTCGGTACGGCAAAATTATTGAGTGCTGATAAGAACACCAAAATCGACACATTGCTGTCCAAACAAAAACGGCCACATATTCTGGTTACAGCGTATATGCATGAAATGATAAACCACCCAGGCTGGATAAGTAATCGCCAATTACCCGTTGTCGACAGAAATGGTGTTTATCTGGGTGAGCTGGATTACGAAACAGTGGTTTCCTATCAGCAGGAATCCATGCTTGATCGTAAACCACTGGAACCCTTCGGTAGCATGTTATCCCTTGCAGGCATTTACTGGCTTAGTGTGTCATGGTTGCTGGAAAGTTTATTTTCCAACAAGAACAAAAATCATCGTGGATAAGAGGTGTATGAGCTATGTCGGTTGATGCGCTACATGCAATCAATGCCTTGAATTCTGAATATTTCCGCCACTTCACCGATGAAGCTGTGAATAACAGTGTTTTGCTTTCGCGAAAAGATCAGATTGAGCTGATCAAAACACAATCTGTCGTCAATGCTGTGCAAATCTGGGAGCATTTGCCACAGGATGTGGCTGCGGAAGTTCTGGTTGCGCTGCCGGATGAGCTTGCTTTGCAGTGTTTGCAGAAAGGCGATTCGGTACATGCCGCTCGGGTTATTAAGCGTCTGGCTCCTGACGTGTTTCATTATTACCAGGAGCGACTGGATACGGGAAAACGTCAGGAACTGGAAATTCTGGTGCAATATCCTGAGGATAGTGCCGGTACCTTGATGGATGTGCGCTTTTTACCGCTATATGAAGATATCAGTGTGCGTGAGGCATTGCATCGTATTCGCAAATCCAAACCCAAGTTTTCACGCTATCTCTTTCTGCTGGATGAACAGGGCAAGCTTAAAAGCCGGATTGGAATTCAGCAACTGGCTCTGGCTGATGGCGATGAAAAACTATCCAACCTGTGTAAGCCGGTTTTGGCTGCTGTTGTTGCAACAGCCACTCGGGAAGAGGTGGTTGAACAATTTGAAGTACACAAGGTAACCGACTTGCCGGTGGTTGATGTGCAGGGAAGATTGCTGGGTGTGGTCCTGCATGATGTATTGGTAGATGAATCTTTAAAGGAAACTAGCCTGGATATTCTTACCATGGTTGGTGTCAGCAAGGATGAACGCGGTCTTTCCAGTGTCGGTTTTGTGGTAAAAAAACGATTACCCTGGTTATTAATCAATCTGGCTACTGCTTTTTTGGCAGCATCTGTCGTAGGTATATTTGAATCCACCATTGCCCAGTTTACTGCACTGGCTGTGTTATTGCCGGTGGTGGCCGGACAATCCGGTAATACGGGTGCGCAGGCACTGGCTGTCACCATGCGCGGCCTGGCGTTAAGGGAAATTGGTGTCAGTCACTGGTGGCGGGTGGCACGCAAGGAAACCGGTGCCGGATTTATCAATGGCATTGCGATCGCAATCACCACTGCATTAGGTGTGCTGGTCTGGAGTGGATCTATTGGACTTGCCATGGTTATTGCCATATCTATGGTGATATCAATGATTCTTGCAGGTATTTCGGGCGTCATTATCCCGGTGCTTCTGTTACGCGTAGGGCAAGATCCTGCATCATCATCTTCGATCATTCTGACAACAGTGACTGATGTGGTTGGATTCTTTTCATTTCTAGGGATAGCCACACTTCTTTCTTCGATGCTTTGATATGCAAAACTATCTAGTTACTTTTGGAATGTTGATTGGTGGTCTTGGACTGTTTTTATTAGCAGTCAATATGATCACTGATGGTCTAAGGCTCGCCGCGGGTAGTGCCTTGCGCGAAATGCTCGGCAAGTGGACCCATACACCGTTAAAAGGTATAGCATCTGGCGTTGCGATTACCGCAATTGTGCAATCTTCCAGCGCCGTAACCGTTGCCACCATTGGTTTTGTGAATGCAGGTTTACTATCTCTCTATCAGGCGCTGGGTGTGGTTTATGGAGCCAATATCGGCACCACCATGACAGGCTGGCTGGTGGCAATTATTGGTTTCAAAATCAAGGTCGAAACATTTGCCTTGCCACTGATTGGTATCGGCATGATTTTGCGTCTGACACGCAATGGTTATCGTCTTGGTTCAGTGGGTCTTGCCCTGGCAGGCTTTGGTC
>JBFHPZ010000519.1:0-2166 GCA_041592495.1 Gammaproteobacteria bacterium
ACTGAATTTGATTTCTGTCTTGCAAAATCAGGATTCTGAAATCGATGAGCTTGAAGAGGCTATCGGTTTCGATGTGTCAATCAGTTATAAAATTCTTAGACTAATCAACTCTGCGTTTTTTAATTATCCCAGTAAGATTGAGTCCATACGACAGGCAGTGGTAATTCTGGGGCGTAAGAACCTCGGAAGCTGGGCCTCTATGCTGGCTTTGTCCAGTTTGAATGATCGTCCCAGCGAAATGATTCATATGGCGATGACCCGTGCCAAGATGTGTGAAATCATTGCAGAAAAAGCACACCAGAAACCACTGGAAACCTATTTTGCTGTGGGGCTGTTCTCGGCGCTGGATATTTTAATGGAACGTGAGTTGAGTGAAATTATTAAACCCTTGCCACTCAGTGAGGAAATGGTTTCTGCTTTAACCGAGCGCACAGGTGTTTTGGGTGAAGCGTTAAAATGCGTCCTGGCTTACGAGGTGGCTGACTTTGATAATGCCAGGTTCCAGCGACTGACTGTCGATGATATTTTTGTTGCTAATGTGGAAGCCATTACCTGGGCGAATATGGTAACAGAATCTTTATAACCTGGATTATTCACTAATCAGACAATTCTAGTGGCGGTAATTTGTAGCGTTGACGAATCCAGTTCATGGCTGGCAGTAGACGAAACCGCGTTACCAGCCATCGCTCAAGTTTGAATTTTCCCGGATAATTCATAATCACCATACCTGCCAGTAATGTCAGCAGGCCCTGGCCGGGTGTGATTAGCATAATTAATCCTGCAATGACCAGAAAAAGACCAAACAGATTTTTTAGAAATCGCATGCTGATTCTGATGAACGGGTGATTGGATTCCAGCGGCTGACGTCGATTATGACTGAAGTAATCGGCAGGTATGCGTATCACCAGAAACGGCACCAGTAGTAATGATCCAATAAACGTCAGCAGGGAAATGGCAACAAGCCATTCTGCATAGGGCGTTAAAATTTGTATCAAATGATCCATTGGATATATGTAACTCTGCAACACTTTAAGCGCGGTGTTGCATGATAATACAATGAATGAATCGGAATCAGTAAATACCTACATCAATATAACTGCGTGCGATTTTTCTGATAGAGGTAACAAATGCTGCCGTGCGCAAATCATTCACATTGGCTTCATCTTCCAGTGTGCCTCGAATTTCCTGATACGCCATGCGCATGGTGTCATCCAGTCCGGATCGCACCAGATCAAGTTCATCTGCACCATGGGTGATTGAAGTGCGTAATACGTCAGATACCTTGGCGCCGGTCACTTCTTCCAGCATGGCAGCCATTTGTTGACCGCGCATTTCATCATGACGGCGTTGCATGCGCCCAAAACGGATGTGTGAAATATTGCGAATCCATTCAAAATAGGAAACGGTTACACCACCGGCATTCGCATAGGCATCAGGGATGATAATGGTGCCTTTGTTATTCAGAATTTCATCGGCGCCATAGGTGATTGGGCCATTGGCGGCTTCTATAATGAGTTTGGCGTTAATGCGCTCTGCATTTTGCATCGTAATCTGGCTTTCAAGTGCCGCAGGAATCAATATGTCGCATTCCTTTTCAAGCACGGCCTGACCATTTTCTTCATATTTCGCGCCAGGGTAATTCATGATGGTGTGGTGTTGCACAATAAACTGATAAAGGTTTTCGATGTCGATGCCTTCATCATTAATCAATGCGCCATCGCGTTCAATCACTGCGGTGATTTTTACACCGTCTTCCTCCGATAAAA
Source organism: Gammaproteobacteria bacterium (assembly GCA_041592495.1). Classification (GTDB taxonomy): domain Bacteria; phylum Pseudomonadota; class Gammaproteobacteria; order SZUA-229; family SZUA-229; genus JBFHPZ01. Next base: position 1,767 of record JBFHPZ010000519.1, read on the forward strand.
ATTTGGAAGCATGATAACCCACATTACCCAGACCCTGGACGACACAGGTTTTGCCATCAAGAGTGCCGCTCATATTGGCTTTTGTAACATCTTCAGCATGACGGAAAAATTCACGTAAAGCATATTGCACACCACGACCGGTAGCCTCGACACGTCCACGTATACCGCCATGGTGAACCGGCTTGCCGGTGACGCAGGCAATGTAATTAATATCGTCAGGATGCAAGTGTTTGTAAGTGTCGGCTATCCAGGCCATTTCACGTTGACCTGTACCAACATCCGGTGCGGGTACATTGGTGGCCGGACTGATAAAGCCTTTACGTACCAGTTCCAGGGTGAAACGTCGGGTTATATGTTCAAGCTCGTCACGATCATATTGAGAAGGGTCGATGAGTAATGC
>JBFHPZ010000520.1:0-2161 GCA_041592495.1 Gammaproteobacteria bacterium
AAAAGCGCCGTTCAAATCAACCAGATGCAAACGTCGACAACCGGCTTCAACCCAACGACCGGCCACAGCAACCGGATCATCGGAAAATACGGTATTGTCTTCCATTTTTCCCTGACGCAGACGAACACACTTGCCGTCTTTCAAATCAATGGCGGGTATCAAAAGCATTGCGAGTTACCTTGATTATTTCTTTGACTATTGTTGACCATGCCAGTTGGCAAAATTCTTTAGTAATTGCAGGCCATCCTGCGCGCTCTTTTCTGGATGAAATTGCACCGCGAATACATTATCACGACCTATGGCTGAAACAAATTCAATACCATAATTTGTGGTGCCTGTAATCAGAGATTTGTCCTGTGGATCCATGTAATAACTGTGCACAAAATAAAACCGGCTGTTGTCCTGTATGTTATGCCATAGTGGATGATGGCCTTTATGCCTGACCTCATTCCAGCCCATGTGTGGAATTTTCAGCTTTTCTCCCTGCTCATCCGCCAGCCGATCACCAAAAAATCGTACTTCGCCATGGTAGAGACCAAGACAATCGACGCCATTATTTTCTTCGCTGTGGGTCAGCAATACCTGCATGCCCATACAAATACCCAGGAAGGGTTTATGATGAGCTGCGCCAAGAATCACGTCATTCAACTTGCGATCAGCCAGTTCCTGCATGCAATCACGGGCAGCACCCTGGCCGGGAAAAACCACCCGATCAGCATTTTCAATATCATCCGGACTTGAAGTAACAATCACCTTTTGGTCACCTGCCACATGCTCCAAGGCCTTAGCGACTGAGCGCAAATTGCCCATGCCATAATCGACAACCGCTATCACTGACACTTATAGCGCCCCCTTGGTTGATGGCAAAATACCATCCATGCGGGGATCAAGTTCAAGCGCCATGCGCAGGGCGCGGCCAAAGGCCTTAAATATGGTTTCGGCAATATGATGGGCATTACGACCCCGCAAATTATCAATGTGCAGGGTAACATTGGCGTGATTCACGAAGCCCTGAAAAAACTCGTAAAACAGCTCAACATCAAATCCACCGATGCTGCTGCGGGTAAACTCCGCATGGAACTCGAGCCCTGGTCGCCCGGAAAAATCGATAACCACCCGTGACAAGGCTTCATCCAGTGGCACATAGGCATGGCCGTAACGACGCATGCCTTTTTTATTACCCACGGCCTTGCTGAACGCCTGCCCCAGAGTGATGCCGATATCTTCCACTGTGTGATGGGCATCGATGTGAAGATCTCCCTTGGCTACGATATCCAGATCCACCATACCGTGGCGCGCTACCTGATCCAGCATATGCTCCAGAAAAGGCACACCGGTGTTGAATGCGGATTCACCCATACCGTCCAGGTTGATTTTGACCTGAATCTGGGTTTCCAGCGTATCGCGCTGAACTTCAGCCGTACGTTGAGCCATTAAGGAAATCTCCAAGGATTATAGAAACGCATAGGATACACTGGAATGATCAGGGAATTAAGGAAAAAAATTGATTCAGCTTATTCATTATGCGGTCTAAAACCCTGAATAAACTGGACTATTTGAACTGAGGCCAGCGGCGAGCAACATCCCTGTCGACACCTGAATGCGGGTGAGCTAATGATTTTGCAAATGCTTGTTATAACGCAACCTGGAAAAGTAACAATTGAGGAAGGTAGACGCATTAAACATGAGCCATAAAAACAGAAAGGTAAAAATGTAGGCCTTGATTCGGAATATGCCCGCATCGACATCCAGCATCATAGCCGTTGCGACATCGGCAGGATCAATAAATGAAAATAACAGGAATACCAGAACTCCAACCACCAGCGCATTGGTCCAGAGAAAGGATATTACGCATTTACAACTTGGTGCATCAGTCATTTTAGAAGTCTCCATTCTTTAGTGTTATCGCTCGGGTTTCACATCTTAAGAACCCGTCACAATCCATGTAAGCGTCTCCTTGGGGGGTGCGATCAGTTTAATTGCCTGATAACAGCAACTACACCGTATCACCATAGTTTTCGCTTTAAACCATTCCTTTATTACCGTTACAAATAAATCATGTCAAGATGGATAATTCATATTTGATAACAATAATATACAGATATACTATATAATATCCATGAAATTCAATTATATAGGATGTATTATTTAATAACTATAA
>JBFHPZ010000521.1:0-2153 GCA_041592495.1 Gammaproteobacteria bacterium
ACCCGCCAGTGCTTTTTGTTCTTCCAGTGGAATGCCCAGTTTGTTATAGGCATCAATGAGTGCCGGATCAACTTCATCCAGGCTCTTCGGACCATCGGCTTTTTTCTTTGGCGCAGAAAAATAGGAAATAGCCTGAAAATCAATTGGCGGATGCTTAACCTTCGCCCACTCCGGGTCTTCCATGGTTAACCAGCGTTGATAGGCTTTAAGCCGCAACTCCAGCATCCATTCAGGTTCACCTTTCTTGGCAGAAATCAGGCGAATGACATCTTCATTCAAACCCGGTGGCACGGTATCGGATTCGATATCGGTAACAAAACCATGCTCGTAGCCGGATTTGATTAAATCATCGACACTGGGCTGTGTTTGTTTTTTTTGTTCAAGACTCATAAAGACCTACACCTATTGTGTGAATACCTGACTAAATTAGTCAGGTATTGGTCTATATATGCTCCTTTTTATGATGAATTTCAATGCCTAATGTAATAACAATTTTTTATTGCATGAAAACAACATACTTTGTAAGGATGAATATCTGACTGCACAAGGGGATTGGAGAACAATGCGTAGCTAAAACAACTGCCTAGAAAACCAGTACACACAAGATGACCGCTTCGCAAATCTCAATACTGGCACCAAGGGTATCACCGGTCATGCCATCAATACGCTTTAGCATGAGATGACGCAGGAAAAACAATGTGACCAGGCCCGTAACAACTAACGCCATGGCCAGGGGCAATCCGGCAACAAGGACCGGCATTACACATACAAGCAGCAATACAAGCTGAGCCTGTTGCCGGGGTAAATAGATCTTCATGTCGCTACCCAGCCCCTGTTCACGTACATAAGCGGTGGTCATAAACAACACAATCACAGATGCTCGTCCCAGCATGGGTGCCAGTAATAACAGCTCGGGTGCATCCAGTTGTAACAGTACATAGAGTGCAGAAAATTTAACCAGCAATACCAGTATCAACATCACTATGGCCATAGGTCCGGCGCGTGAATCTTTCATGATGTCCAATGCACGTTGCTTATCGCCATGAGCGCCTGCCCAGGCATCGGCGCTGTCGGCCAAACCATCGAGATGCAGACCGCCTGTAATCAGTACCCAGCAACACAATATCAGGGCGGCTGCCAGCATGGGGGATTGATCCTGCAAAATCATAGCCATCAGCACTAACACGGCGCCCAGTATTAAACCCACCAGTGGATAGTAGAGCAATGACTTGCCCGCGTTTTCAGCTTGCCATTCTCCAGTTGAAGTAACGGGAATGCGGGTTAAAAATTGCAGGGCAATCAGGAATGGATGCATATTTTTGACTTATGACAGGTCAGATTTGGAGTGAACACAATAATATAGAGTCGCCATGGCAAGCACAAATAATCTTATGTCGAAAAATAACAAACTGGATATCAGCATTGAATACTCGCAACTGGACAAGTTCTGTCGCCAGCTCATAACGCGATCCCGCGACATAGCCAAAACACACGACGCACTGATCACACTGGAAACTTTCATCAACAATTTTGGCCGTAGCAAACAGGGCAGCGATGACTATAAGGTCATAGAGTCACTGATGAAGACTTTTACAAATCAAACCCGTGAGCAATTACTGCAACAACGAACCCGTGAGTTATTACAGGCACTGCGCGAGCAGAATACCCATACCGTCGCCAGCATTCACACTCCGCTTTCACGAAACGGCTTCTATTTAATACTGCAAGCAGCAACAAAACAACTGGACCCAGCAGAAACACACACTGTGAAACAATGGGCTTTAGCATGGACACAACAGGCAAAACAGAAAGCAGATGAACTTAGCCAGTTCCCGGATGCACCAGATTTTAAAGCGGCAGGCATTGCACTGAAAACCTATCTGGCGATGGTGGATGTTAATCACTATCTCAACAACTAAACATCAAGCCAGGTCATCAATACTTAAATCAAACACCTATTCAGGCTATTTCCAGAACAGGTACAGCATAAGTAGCATACGAATAAATGCTTAATATTGATTGGTTAATTGCATATTTTTCATTATCAATTCACTCAATCGTCCCTTACAATCGTACGTGACACATATCACTGACGAGGTGATCATAATTTTATAAATTCAAAAAAGCACCCTGCATTTATCCCGGAAAATGAT
>JBFHPZ010000522.1:0-2142 GCA_041592495.1 Gammaproteobacteria bacterium
GCTCATCGCTTTATTGTTTGGCGCCAGCATGATTCTACCCAGGCTGAATCTGGATGCATTCCCTGACGTAACCAATGTACAGGTGACAGTAAATACAGAGGCGCCAGGTTTGGCATCGGCTGAAGTGGAACAGTTGATTACCTTTCCTATTGAAGCCGTGATGTACAGCCTGCCGGATGTAGAAGAAGTGCGTTCCATTTCAAAAACCGGATTGTCTGGCATCACGGTTGTCTTTAAAGAAGGCACGGATATTTATTTCGCACGACAGCTGGTTTTTGAGCGATTGCAATCAGCCCGTGAACAGATACCCGCAGGTGTCGGCGTACCGGCCATGGGACCTAACACTTCGGGCCTGGGCCAGGTTTTTCAGTACATGATACGAGCTGAAAAGTCAGGTAGCTATGATGCACAAACCCTTCGTAGCTTGAATGATTGGGTCGTCAAGTTATTACTAATGCCCGTTGATGGCGTGACCGAAGTGTTGTCCTTTGGTGGTGAAGTTCGCCAGTATCAGGTGCAACTAAACCCACAACGTTTACTGGCATTCGGTTTAACACCGAATAATGTTGCTGAAGTTATCGAAGACAATAATCGTAACGCCGGCGGCTGGTATCTGGATCGCGGTGCAGAACAGCTGATTATTCGTGGCGTGGGTTGGGTGCGTAGTGATGAAGAAGGTTTATCAGACATTGGCAATATCCCTCTAAAACAGGAAGATGGAACCGTCGTACATGTACGTGATGTAGCACAAGTTGTGTTCGGTTCAGAAATTCGCCAAGGTGCCGTCACCATGACGCTGCGTGATCAACAGGGCCAAAGTGAATCATTGGGCGAAGTGGTTGTGGGTATTGTCATGAAGCGCATGGGCGCAAATACCAAAACCACCATTGATGGTATTAAGGCGCGTCTGCCAGCCATTCAGCAGGCATTGCCTGAGGGTGTGATTCTGGATGCTTTTTATGATCAGTCCGATCTGGTCAGCAAGGCAGTAAACACGGTCGGTAAAGCATTGCTGGAAGCTTTTGTGCTTATTATCATCATACTGGTGCTGTTTTTGATGAACCTGCGTGCCACCTTGCTGGTTCTGTTATCCATACCGATTTCAATCTGTATAGCCTTGATGGTAATGGCGCAATGGGGTGTTTCCGCAAACCTGATGTCACTGGGCGGTCTGGCCATTGCCATTGGCATGATGGTTGATGGTTCGGTGGTGATGATGGAACATATTTTCAGTCATCTTGCTCATCCGGATGCACAGCATAAGACACATCAAAAGCAGGCGCTCGATGATGAACATCCCTACGACTCTGCCCATGACGACCATGGCATGATTCTGCGCATTCAGGAAGCCGCCAAGGAAGTGGGGCGTCCCGTATTTTTTGCCGTGTTAATTATCTCCATCGTATTTGCACCTTTATTTTCCCTGGAAGGCGTTGAAGGCAAGTTATTCCAGCCCATGGCTATTTCCATTGTGCTTGCCATGTTCGCTTCACTGCTTGTTGCCCTGATGGTAATTCCTGCACTTGCTTCCTATGTTTTTCGGCAAGGCATAGAAGAAAAACCCAGTCCGCTATTGCGCCCTGTTGAACGCGTTTATCGCCAGTGGTTAGACAAAGCATTGCTACGCAAAAAAATGGTTGTTGGTTCAGCATTAGGATTGTTGATTGTTGCATTGCTTATGTTGCCGTTTCTTGGTACCGAGTTTGTACCGGAGCTGGAAGAAGGCACATTAAATATTCGTGTAACCCTGGCGCCATCCTCCAGTCTGGATACCTCGCTTGCCGTGGCACAAAAACTGGAACAGCGTTTACTCACTTTTCCGGAAGTAACTTATGCATCCAGCCGTGTCGGTCGTGCAGAAGTGGGTGGCGATCCCGAACCGGTTTCCAATGTTGAAATATTTGTTGGATTAAAACCCGTGGATGAATGGACTTCAGCCGACAACCGAATTGAATTACAGGCATTAATGGAAAAGAAAATGTCGGTCATGCCTGGCTTGATGTTTAACTTTTCCCAGCCCATTGCAACCCGAGTTGATGAATTATTGTCCGGCGTTAAAGCGCAGTTAGCCATTAAATTATTCGGCGCGGATCTGAATGTGCTCGCGGAAAAAGGCCGTGAAATTGAAAAGCTGGTAAAAAA
>JBFHPZ010000523.1:0-2137 GCA_041592495.1 Gammaproteobacteria bacterium
CGAGGGACGAGGCTTTTTTAGTCTTTACAGGCCGCTACCCTCAGGCAGGTACAACACTCACAGTTTTGCGATTTTTCGGGCCTTTTGTTTCAAATACAACAGTGCCTTCGCTGGTTGCGAACAGGGTGTGATCGCGACCCATGCCTACATTAACACCGGCATGGAACTTGGTGCCACGCTGGCGAATGATGATGTTACCGGCAATGACATGCTGGCCACCAAAGCGTTTCAGGCCAAGGCGTTTACTTTCGGATTCACGACCGTTGCGGGTACTGCCCGCGGCTTTCTTATGTGCCATTAGATTGTCCTCTGTTTACAGGAAATTAACCGTTGATACCGGTGATTTCCAGTTCAGTAAAGTACTGACGGTGGCCAGTTCTTTTCTGGTAATGCTTGCGACGACGAAACTTGATGATCTCAACTTTCTTGGCGCGGGCCTGTGCTTTAATTGTGGCAGTTACCTTGCCGCCATCGACCATAGGTGTGCCGATTGTCAGTTTGTCGCCATCGGCGATCATCAGCACATTGTTCAGTTCGATAGAGTCACCCTCGTTACCTTCCAGTTTTTCAACCTTCAGGATATCGCCCTGGGCAACTTTATATTGTTTACCACCGGTTTTGACTACAGCGTACATACCGGAATACTCCAAAAAATTTCAATTCACGGAAAGGGCGGCAATTTTAACGATTTGGTTCGCAAGTCTCAAGTGCAAGTTGACGATAAATCCGGGTTTTTGACAATAAATATCCAGTTAAATCCAGAAATCGTCTTGACTGGCTTGTGAGATGGGGTCCGATACCCGATAATTGCGCCCCTCTTGAGGCCGAAACCTTGCCTGCCAGAAAGCTATGAACATCGACCAGATCAAACAACTTACCGATGATGACATGCATGCCGTGGATGATTTGATTCGTCTGCGCCTGGCATCGGATGTGGTTCTGGTCAACCAGCTTAGTCATTACATCATCAATTCCGGTGGCAAGCGACTGCGCCCATTGCTCAGTGTGCTGGCTTCCCGTGCCTGCGGCTACGAAGGCAAGCTGCATTATACCCTGGCGGCCATTATCGAATTTATCCATACCGCCACCTTATTACATGATGATGTGGTGGATGAATCCGAGCTACGCCGTGGTCGTGAAACCGCCAATGCCCTGTTCGGTAATGCCGCCAGTGTACTGGTAGGTGACTTCCTCTATTCCCGTGCCTTCGAAATGATGGTGGATCTCGATAGCATGAAAGTCATGCAGATCCTGGCGGAAACCACCAATGTCATTGCTGAAGGTGAAGTCATGCAGCTCATGAACTGCCACGATGCCGACACCACCGAGCAGCGCTATCTGGATGTTATTCATGCCAAAACCGCCAAACTGTTTGAAGCGGCAACCCGCTTGGGTGCTGTCCTGTGCAAGCTCGGTGAAGCCGAAGAGCTGGCAATGGCAGCTTATGGTATGCATCTGGGCACCGCCTTCCAGTTGATAGACGATGTGCTCGACTACAGCTCCACCAGCAAGGAAATGGGTAAGAATGTGGGCGATGACCTGGCGGAAGGAAAACCTACACTGCCACTGATCTATGCCATGCGTAACGGCAATGCAGAGCAGTCAGCAATCGTCCGAAAAGCCATCGAAGAAGGTGGTCTTGAATATATTGATGAGGTTTTGGCAGCCATCAAGGCGACAGGAGCTATCGCCTATACGGAACAAACGGCCCGTAAGGAAGCTGATCTGGCCATCGAGCAGCTGGTGTATTTGCCTGACTCAGAATACAAGCAAGCCCTGATTGCCCTGGCAAGGTTTTCAGTTGATCGATCTTATTAAATAAAGCATTATTCCCACTGCACTTTCGTGCGGATATATCGGAATGTAGCTCGGCCTGGTAGAGCACTACGTTCGGGACGTAGGGGTCGGAGGTTCGACTAAATCTGCCAGGAGCAGATTTGAACATGGCGTTTTTTGCCATGGCCCGAAGGGTAAAATACAGGGAGGTATTTTATAATCCTCTCATTCTAGATGGGGGATATCCACGCCCTTATAAATGTGGGTAGCAAGCAACAAATATCGGAATGTAGCTCAGCCTGGTAGAGCACTACGTTCGGGACGTAGGGGTCGGAGGTTCGAATCCTCTCATTCCGACCAA
>JBFHPZ010000524.1:0-2132 GCA_041592495.1 Gammaproteobacteria bacterium
CCACGTCCCATTTTTTAAAACCTTCGTTGTAAACACCTTCCGGCAAACTGTCTCGTTGCAAAAACAATTGAATGCGACCGGACATATCCTGCAACTGGGTAAAGCTGGCCTTGCCCATGATGCGTTTTGCCATCATACGTCCTGCAACTTTTACACGTACCTGTTCCTGTTCCAGTTTTTCAGCAGTTTCATGATCATAGCTTGCGTGCAATTCTGCGGCCAGTGCATCACGACGAAATTCATTAGGGAAAGCATTGCCTGCTTCGCGTAAGGCCTTGAGTTTTTCGCGACGTTGGGCAATGAGTTTGTTTTCGTCCAGCGGGATTTCGGTACCTTGTTCTTGATCAGTCATGATTACTCAAAATTTTAATATTGAAATTTATAATCCGCTTTTCAGGCTTGCCTGGATGAACATATCCAGACCACCATCCAGCACCGCCTGGGTGTTACCGGTTTCGACACCGGTGCGTAAATCCTTGATACGTGATTGATCCAGCACATAGGAACGAATCTGGCTACCCCAGCCGATATCCGATTTGGTATCTTCAATAGCCTGCATGTCTCCCTTGCGTTTTTGCATTTCCAATTCATACAACTTCGCCTTCAATTGCTTCATGGCGGTTGCTTTATTTTTATGCTGTGAACGATCGCTTTGACACTGCACCACGATACCGGATGGATTATGGGTAATACGTACTGCAGATTCGGTTCGGTTAACGTGCTGACCACCGGCGCCACTGGCACGATACACATCAATACGTAAATCGGCTGGATTAATCTCAATGTCGATATCGTCTTCGACTTCCGGCGATACAAACACAGCAGAGAAAGACGTATGACGACGATTGCCGGAATCGAAAGGTGATTTACGGACCAGTCGATGCACACCGGTTTCGGTGCGTAACCAGCCATAGGCATAATCACCTTCAAAACGAATGGTCGCACTCTTGATGCCGGCGACTTCACCGGCGGAGGCTTCAATCAGTTCCGTTTTAAAACCATGGGCTTCACCCCAACGCAGGTACATGCGCAATAACATCTCGGCCCAGTCCTGGGCTTCGGTACCACCGGAGCCGGCCTGAATATCCAGGAAGGCATTATTGGCATCCATTTCGCCGGAAAACATGCGGCGGAATTCCAGCTCTTCAACCTGCTTTTCGATGTCATCCAGATCATTCACTACGGATGAAATACTGTCCTCGTCATTTTCTTCCACGGCCATGTCCAGCAATTCCTTTGCATCACTCAAACCAGCGGACATTTTTTCCATGGTCAGCACTATGGCTTCCAGCCGTGCGCGTTCCTGTCCTAACTTTTGGGCGCGTTCCTGATCATTCCAGACATTGGGCTGTTCCAGTTCTCGACACACTTCATCGAGTTGTTCTTTTTTGGTATCGAAGTCAAAGATACCCCCTAAGCGACTCGGCACGTTCGGTTAGGTCTTTAATTTTGTTATTGATGGGATTAATTTCTAGCATGTTCAGGAATAATCTGGGAATGAAAAATCGGCGCTTATATTAACCCATGCAGGGAATGATATCCATGCGCCTCTATCGGCTTATGATTGGGCCTTTTTGGCGACATTGTCACGTAAATACACCGGCAGCGCCTGTTCCGCAGAGACCATTTCACCCCGCTCGAAGGCAGCCACTGCCAACATGGCAATGGTTTTCGACTGGGGATAGACATCGGCCCTGAAATCTTTGAGTTTATTGCCCAGGAGGTTTTGCAGCTTGTGTTGATAGGTGCCCCAGCCACTACCCGCACCGAACCAGCCGGTGGTGTCCGGCAAGGGAATTTGATCCGGGGCCAGCAAAGCCTCTTTTCCCTGTAGCTGCATCAAGCCATCCACTGACTGATAACAACCAAAATAGACTTCACCCATACGGGCATCAATAATGCTCAGCACCTTGTCCTCGCCCTGGCGTTCTAACTCGACCTGGGCAATGGAGGCCAGGGTCGAAACAGGAACCACCGGCAAATCGGCACCAAACGCCATACCCTGCACAACTCCGGTGGCAATACGCACACCGGTAAAGGATCCCGGACCACATCCAAACGCCAGTGCATCCAGATCGGTAATAGCAACGCCTGCGTGTGCCAGCACATGTTCAACCATATTCAATATCAAA
>JBFHPZ010000525.1:0-2127 GCA_041592495.1 Gammaproteobacteria bacterium
CTGATCGCAATTCCCGCCATACTGGCAGCAGGATATGATGTCAAACATGTGCTTATGAATCTAATAGGCAAACATGAGTGATAACAAAAAACATACCGGCGATAATCATCCGGGTAGTGATAATACTTCACCTTATCCGGTGAGTCGTCTTGCGCCGCAGGTCGAACTGGTCGATCTGGCAAAGCAAATAGCCGATGCCGATGCTATGGTGAATACCCGCGTCAGTGCCAAGTTGCAGGTGATAGCTGATCAAATCAGATCCTTACAAAAAGAAGCGCTGGCTGTGCTGGAAGATGCGAAACAGGATCAGCAATTGCATCGAGCTGCATGCAATTTCAAACGCATACCTGGAAAACTTTATCATCTGTATCGCAAACCAAATGGTGATATTTATTTTTCAATGTTGGCACCGGGTGACTGGCATGGCAACGCACCCCATGAATATATCAACTCTTTTCGCCTGGAAAATGATATGTCATGGACGCCACTGGATAAACTGGGAGATGAAGACGATTCGCGAGAACTGGTAAATCGTTTGTTGTTGCATAAGGGTTTGTAAGGGTTCGCTACGCAGGGTGCGCTGTGTGTACCAACAAAAGAGTGAAACACGGAGGACATAGTGGTTCTTTATGTATAGATCATAACGATACAGCATCCCCTTGTGCGCCCTCAGCGTTCTTTGCGGTTAGCGCATTCAAAACGATAATTTCTCTGCGTTCCTCTTTGCAATCTTTGGTTTAAAAAACCATCTTCCACAAAATGCTATCGGTATAACTATCATTTGTTAATGAAGGTATCAAACGTCTTCATTCTGTTTCCGGGCTGGATTGTAAAGTTTGATGGGTTCGGGATGGCGTTTGCGTAAACGCATATTGAGCATTTCAACGCCCAGTGAAAATGCCATGGCAAAATAGATATAGCCTTTGGGTATATGCAGATCTATACCCTCAGCAATCAGGGCAACACCAATCAGAACCAGAAAGCTTAAAGCCAGCATTTTGATGGTGGGATGCTTGTCAATGAAATCACTGATGGCACCGGCAGCCATCATCATCACCAGCACGGCAATAATAATCGCAATAATCATGACTTCTACATGTTGCGCCATGCCAACGGCGGTGATGACGGAATCCAGTGAAAAAACAATATCGAGAATGGCAATCTGAATCACGATACTCAAAAAGGTGGCGGTTGCTTTCACTTCATGGGTTTCAGGATTGATTTCCAGCGAGTTATGAATTTCGAGTGTACTCTTGGCGAGCAGAAACAATCCTCCTGCCAGGAGAATAATATCGCGGCCGGAAATTTCTTCACTAAACACCATAAATAAAGGTGCGGTAAGTTTCATGATCCAGGCTAACATCAGCAACAACAGGATGCGTGTTAACATCGCCAGCGATAAGCCTATGAGCCGCGCTTTGGGACGTTGATGTTCCGGCAGGCGGCCCACCAGGATGGAAATGAAGACAATATTATCTATGCCAAGAACGATTTCCAGCGCAGTCAGGGTCAGCAGGGCAACCCAGGCTTCCGGCATTAGCATCCATTCAAACATGATGTGTTAACCTGTAGAATTGAATATCCAATATATCTTAAAGCAAATCATTCCTAAAGGTGAACCATGTCTGAAAAATTTAGTTTTGACGCTATTGGCAAGGTTCATTCCTGTTATAAGGAAAAATTTGGTATTCCACGTCAGCCGGGCCTGGTCAAGGTTCCGGCCAGTATTGAAATTTTCCATGATTATGCAAGGGAAGAAGCTTTTCGTGAGCTGGAGTCGTTTTCCCATATCTGGGTGATGTTTGTTTTTCATCAGACTATGCGCGAACACTGGAAATCTACGGTGCGGCCGCCGCGACTAGGAGGTAATGATCGTGTCGGTGTATTTGCCAGTCGTTCCATGTTCAGGCCCAATCCAATTGGCTTAACGGTGGTGCAACTTTCTTCAGTGAATAAAACCACGGAAGGCATTACGCTGGACATTATCGGTGGCGATTTTCTGAATGGTACGCCGGTTCTGGATATTAAGCCCTATTTACCCTATGTCGATGCAATACCAGATGCACAGGCAGGGTATGCCGAACAGGCGCCGCAGGCAAAACTACAAGTTGAATTTACATCGGATGC
>JBFHPZ010000526.1:0-2117 GCA_041592495.1 Gammaproteobacteria bacterium
GAGTGATCCAGTTGTGAGCAGAAAAAATCATCAATGAGGCAAAATCATCTGCGGATTGTTTACCAACCGGTACCAGCATGAAGTAGCCGATAATCGATAAGGTAAATATTAAAAACATGAGTGAAACAAGTGCGATAACAGCAAGTGTTCGTGAGAACAGGGTACGAGGCCATTTCATGTCAGTCTCTCGTCCCCTGTTGGGGTGAATATATAACCCTTGCCCCAGACTGTGCGTATATACATTGGATTTGCCGGATCAGGTTCAATTTTACGGCGCAACCGTGTAATGCGTACATCAATGCTGCGATCAAAAGGCTGGTGTTCGTAACCTTTTAACAGTTGTAACAGGGCATCACGATTGAGTACCCGGTTGGCATGATTGGCAAACACATCCAGCAAGGCAAATTCACCACTGGTTAATATGATTTCTTCGTCATTCTTGAACAGTTGCTGAGTTTGTGTAGAGAGTCGAAAGGGGCCAAGGTGTCGGAACGGGGATTCGCTTGATGACTCCGGGTTTATCATTACACTGCGGCGCAGTACTGAACGTATTCTTGCTAGTAACTCTCTGGGATTGAATGGTTTTGGAAGATAGTCATCAGCACCCACTTCAAGGCCGACAATTCGATCAACTTCTTCGCCTCTCGCCGAAAGCATGATGATGGGTGTATTGCATTCGTTACGTAAATACCTGGCCAGTGACAGGCCGTCCTCACCGGGCAACATCAGGTCCAGAATGATCATTTGCGGCGTGATATTGTTCAGTGCCTGTCTCATTTCAATGCCATCGTTAACGGCTGTAACCCTGAAGCCATTTTCACTTAAATAACGCACGAGCAAATCCCGTAAGGCTTTGTCGTCATCGACAATCAAAATATGTTCATGACTTTTGTCCAATTTTTACCACCTGAAATGACAGTCTGAAAACATGTTGAAACAATTTGTTACATTTTTACCGGTTTCGGAAATAGATGGGAAATACATCTAGCTTAGTATAGAAAATGTTATAAACCTCAACCAATGCTGGAAACTCTAGCTGATAACAGGTAGGAAGAAAATGCTTATGTTAAAGATATCATCAATACGCTTAGCCCGAAATGTCTTCAACAAAACCGTGTGTAGTCTCACGGTTGCAGTTGCGCTGACGACTTCCAGTTATACAGCATTTGCCAATCAAGAGATGAATAAAGAGCAAATGATGGCAATGCAGAAAGTAATGAAAGAACAAATGGGGGTAATGAAGCCCGATCTACAACAGCAGGTTCAAGCCCTGTCTCCGCAGATGAAAAAAGAGCTGATGACAATCATCGCCAAACATCCCCGCCGCAGTAACACGCTGACTTTGCGTCAGGTCATGCATGAAGTGCTTTCTGATTATCAAAGCATCGCCAGCGGTCTGATGACGGAGAATGCCGAACAGGCAGCCGACGCTGCAAGACGCCTTGCAAGTCATCGTTTGCCCAAAGGTGGTTTATTGCCCTATTTCAAGAAAGACGATGTATCTGATGAAAGACTGGCGGTGCTGGTGCCGTTTAATGATGCGGTAGAAGGTAATGCGCTACGTCTGGCTGAAGCCGCTGACGCTGGCAATCTGGGTGAAGCCGCAACCTATCTTGGTAAAGTTGCTGAAGGTTGTGTGAGCTGCCATCAGGTATTCAGAGGACAGCCAGGCCTGTCTGATCGAATTCGCTAATTGTTACAAAAAACATTATATGGGTGCGGACGCTTAACGGAATAGCCTTGATTTTGTCAGGTCTGTCATAGGGGGAACTGGATAGACCTGATGTGTAAAAAGCAAAGCTAATCCTGAGCTGAACCACCCGCAAGCCAAAGTGAGGACGAGTCTCATGCAAAAGATAAAACAACTTTCTGCAGTGCTGGCAACAGTACTGGCCGGCGGTGCCACTACCGCTTACGCAACCAACGGTGACCAGATGCTGGGTGTTACTGCAACACAATGGGGTATGGCCGGCGCTATTGTAGCCGCACCACAGGATAGCGGCACCGTATTAACCAATCCGGCGGGACTTTCCTTGCTGGATATCGAAGATGTGCGTTTCGATATGGGATTTGGTTTTCTGAATCCACCACGTAAAGCCAATGGCACAGAAAGTGAC
>JBFHPZ010000527.1:0-2113 GCA_041592495.1 Gammaproteobacteria bacterium
AGGCTATAAGGATATGTTATAAACACGACATCCATTAGTGAGTCGGGTATTGAGCTGAATCTGTCATGCAATAAACGCGATGACATGAAAATCATATCAACTTTGCCTTTCATTGTTGCTTCGATTAAAGCAGCTGAAGAAGGCGTATCCATATCGTTCCAGAAAAGTATGACGGTATGTTCCTGTTGATATGTTATATTATTTAGTAATGCTATCTGTTTGTTGTTAATTTGCGTGATTTGGATACCATCCCTGGTTTTCTCATCAAAAGTATTCCATGTATCCATAAATCCATTAGCGGCCAATTCACCGTCACTTTTCTTATCGTAGACCTGGATTATTCGTACATCATTAAAAGGTTTCAGGATGCGTCTAAGAAACCTTGCTGTGGTTTCACCCTCCTGATAAATGCCTTTTGAGAAATAAACTGTGTACCAGTCAGTTGACGATATTACCGGTTTTTCCGTGACTGGAAATATAAGTGGGATACCATGAGATTCACTAAAATTATGTATCTGTTCCCATGAAGTGTTTGAGATGCCACCCAGAATCGCAAACACAGGTTCTTTTTGGATATAGTCTTCTAATTGTTTATACCAACTATTCTCAGCACCCTTGAGCTCCCAGACCGACAACTCAACTAGTCGGTAAGCTGAATCAAGCTCCCTGCGATTAAAGGCACCATAACTTGCACGTTTTATCTGGTTCCGTACCTGTGAATTCCTGTCATGAATATGTGCTTTGAGCACGGCTAACATGGCTTGTTTTTCATTTTGATCCACGTCTTCTGTCACGATGGTAGCAAACCGAATCTTTTGATCAGAAACACCTGGAGAATAAGAGCTTGTTAAATGCTTTAGATAATAAATCAGTAAGTCCATTGAAGCATCATCGAGTTCAAACCTTGGCATAAGCGAATTCAACACTCTTCCTGCCGGATCAATGCCAGTTCTAATGGCGCTGGCCAGACTTTGGTCTGTGTAAGCTTTACGCAGTGGATCGTCTATTAAATGGGATGGTATCTTTCGTAGTGATGAACTAACGGATTCAGGTCTGCTGTGTCGCCTCCTGTTATCCCATGACACTCTTGATCGATACAAATTAGAACTGTTTATGGGTAAGGTTATAACATAACCCTCACTTGTACCTAAACCGCTTCTTCGGTGACAGCGAACACATGTAAACAGCTGACCGTCTACAGAGATATTATCCTGTATAAAGGCTTTCATTATTGTTTCGTCTGGCAATATTCCTTCGGTGTAGATTCTTTTTCCCAACGCGAACTTCTTTTCATGGGAGTCCTCTGTAATACTTGTTATTATATTTTTTTCTTCCTGAGTTTTATTTGCATAAAGATTACCTGCAGTTCCAATTTGCAGAAGCATGAAAATAGCGACATAAAAAATATACAGGTGTAGAACAGGCATCACGACTTCATCAATTTATCATATTCCTTCATCAGATCATTGACACTCAGTAAGCCAAAAATTCTTACCCACTCCTGCTTTCCCGGTGCACGTAGAAATGTTAATGGATAATGAGTCATTTTATTCGGCATATCCGCATCAAATGCTTTCATCACTGAAAAGATATCTTGCTTACTTCCCGTTAATAATTCATGTCCTGATTTCATTTGATATTTTTGGCTATAGGCTTTCAGTATTTCCGGGTTGTCATGTTCAGGATCAATGGTGATTGAAACCAGTATAACCTCACTGGCTTTATCGCCAAGAGCTTGATGAAAACCGGTTAAACCCGCTGACAGAACAGGGCAAATTGTTGTACAGGTAGTGAAAATAAAATCAACAATAACCAGCTTGTCTGAATCCAGTACTTTATTTAAATCTTTTTCCAGACCATCCTGATTAACCAGTCTCACCTGCGGCAAACTATAATTTTCAATACTGCGTTCCTGTGGCTTTTGCATCATGGCCATATGTGCAGAATGATCCATTTCACCTGTATGCTCCATAGCATGATGACTATGTTCATTTACACACCAGGCAAAACTGGAATATATGCTGCCGGATAAGAGCATGCATCCAGCCATAAATGCATGATGGATAGTATGATTCATCTAAACACCTCTTTGATTCACTGTCGGTGTTTATGC
>JBFHPZ010000528.1:0-2109 GCA_041592495.1 Gammaproteobacteria bacterium
CTGTTTCAATCTATTGGCTTCTGATACCAGCATTTCTGCGCCACTCAGGTCGATAAAATTGATGCCGCTACCTTCAATGAGAATGTGGTGAATGTTTTCAATGTCACTGATTTTATGCAGGCGATGCTGAATATAATTAACCGAGCCGAAATAGATCGACATATCGATGCGAATAACTTTTAACTGCGGGCACTGGTTAACAGGTTTTGAATTGACATTAATTAGCGTTCTTCTTGGTGCCTGAGGGTCGGGCGCAAGCGTTACTATTTCAGGTGCAGAAGTGCGTGCCAGGAATAAAATCAATGACAGCAGAACGCCAAAATAAATCGCAAATTCCAGCTCCAGGAACAGGGTGGCAAAAAAGGTTGTGAGCAAAATGGATGATTCCGATTTGCTACTGGTCAGGATATGTTCGATATGGTGAAAGTCTATCAGGTTATAGGCAACTAGAAGAATCACGCCACCCATGGCAGCAACCGGCAAAAATGACATGTAAGGCGCAATCAGCAGAATGATGATCATTAAAAAGACGGCTGCAAAAATGGCAGACATGGGAGTCTGTGCGCCTGAGCTGTAATTAACACCGGAACGGGTGAAAGAACCGGAGCCGGCATAACTGGAGAAGAAGCTACCCACCATATTGGATAAGCCCTGTCCCATAAATTCCTGGTTGGCATTAATGCGTTGATTGGATTTGGTGGCAATGGCACGGCTAATGGAAACCGCTTCAATCAAACCCAGAAGGGCAACCACAAAAGCCTGTGAAGCCAGAGATTTGATGGTGCCAATAGAAAAATCCGGCAGAGAGAGAGGGGGCAGATGGCCTGGTATTTCACCCACCAGTTTCACGCCATGTGCTTCGCCATTTAAAAGGATGGCTACAACAGAGCCTACAACCAGACCAATCAATAGATTAGGCAGCTTACGGTTATAACGTTTGACTAACATGGCAACGATCAGGGTCGAGACGGCCACGATAAAAATGTAGAAATTGGTGCTTCCAATATCCCTGAACACATCCATCCAGGTATGCAAAAACGATTCACCCTTGGGAATTTCTATGCCCAGGATGTTTTTCATCTGGCTGGTTGCAATTAATACCGCTGCCCCGGCTGTAAAACCTATTACCACAGTATGGGATACGAAATTAACCAGCACCCCCAGCCGGGCAATACCAAATGCAAACTGATAGACCCCGGCGAGGAAGGTTAGTGTGAGCGCCATGGAAATGAATTCGGCGGAGCCAGGATCGGCATGACGACTGATGGCGGAAAACACCACAATGGAAATAGCCGTGGTCGGACCGGATATCAGGTGGAAGGAAGAGCCGAACAGGGCGGCAATAATCGGTGTCACCATCGCCGTGTACAGCCCATATTCCGGCGGCAGACCTGCGATGGTGGCAAATGCAACGCCCTGGGGCAGGACAATGATGGCACCGGTGATACCGGCGATCATGTCGGCCTTGAGGGTTTGGCGGTTAATGCGGTGGAACCAATTGATAAAGGGGAAGAATAAAGCCAGGTTCATTATGTGTACCTAAATCCAATTTTTTTGTTAAACAAATAAAAATTTGTATATCCAGATCCTGCCGGTGTTACTACCAGCCTGTTGTCAGTTTCCTGAAAGGACGTGGATCAGCCCTTGTAGGCTGCTATGAAGGTGATATGCCTGCCAGGAAACTGCCTGACAGGAATATTACAAATGATGAATGCTAAACAGGAGGATTCCAGAAAGCTTCAGATTGCGATGAATTATAGCAAGATTAGCGTGTAATAAAACTTTCATTTTGATTTATTAATATTCCAATTAGGAATGTGCTGTGTGATTGATTTCATGAATTCATACCCAGGGAGAGCATTAAGTGAAATACCCGCGAACGCCTGGTCAGTTAAATCAGGCCTTTGAGTTTTGCGACCAACCAGGGAGCCAGGGTCGTTACCAGCAATACAAACAGGAAAAGATTACCCCTGCTTAGGTCGAATACCTGGAAGATGTCATCCCAGGATTTACCCGCTACATAATGGCCGAACAAAAATTCAAAGGCGAGGGTGATGGTAAGCCAGATACCACCAATCAGCCAGTAAACCGCCGGCTTTGGCACTGAAA
>JBFHPZ010000529.1:0-2105 GCA_041592495.1 Gammaproteobacteria bacterium
CCGGTTTGGCGGAAGCCTGTTACTCGAAGATGTACCAGGACAACTCACCCGCGCCACCGGCGAAATCAATGTCGTCGAGGGGCGTTATGCGGCCTATGGTCAGCGACTGGAAGTTGAACAAGGGCGATTGTTATATACCGGCGGACCAATCAGCAATCCCGGTCTGGACTTGCGTGCGATTCGCAAGGTTAACGATGTAACCGCCGGCCTCAAGGTGCGCGGCAGCCTCATTCAGCCCCAGGTGGAGCTCTTCTCCAGCCCGACCATGGGTGAAACCGATGCTCTGTCTTATCTCATGCTGGGTCGTCCGCTGGAAACTGCATCCGGAGACGAAGGCAGCATGATGGCCAAAGCCGCGTTGGCCCTAAGCCTGAGCGGCGGTGACAACCTCGCACGCAAACTGGGTGACCGTTTCGGCCTGGATGACATGCGCGTGGAAAGCAGTGACACAGGTGAACAGGCTTCCCTGGTCATGGGTCGTTACCTTTCACCCAAACTTTATGTCAGTTACGGTGTTGGTTTAATCGAAGCCTTCAACACATTCAACGTGCGCTATCAAATCTCGGATAAATGGCAACTCAAGGGCGAAAGCGGCGAGAATCAAAGTGCGGATATTTTGTACACCATTGAGCGTTGAGAATTTAGCCGATATTGCAAACCAGAAATTGACCGGTGTAGATAACTCACCGATTTTTATAAGTACAAGCGCAGTGTTACGATGGAACTTGTTAAGCGATCACAACCGGTAATTTCTTATGCTCAAAGACAGCCTGAATAATCTTCACGTTCAGTCCGAACAAATATTAATCACACCGCTGGCGCTAAAACAGGAGCTGCCTATATCGTCGCATGCCTTATCCGTGATTCAACATTCACGTCAGATTATTTCGAATATTATTCATCGTCGTGATCATCGTTTCCTGGTCGTTTGTGGTCCCTGCTCCATTCATGATATTGACGCAGCCATCGAATATGCCCATCGATTAAAAGCCTTGCATGATGAATTGAATGACAGCCTGTACATTGTCATGCGTGTCTATTTTGAAAAACCCCGCACCACCGTCGGCTGGAAAGGTTTGATCAACGACCCGGATTTAAACGGCAGTTTTAACATTGAAAAAGGCTTACGCAAGGCCCGCACATTATTAATAGAACTGGCTGAAATGGAATTACCCGTGGCAACCGAAGCTCTCGATCCCATCAGTCCCCAGTATCTGGCGGAACTCATTAGCTGGTCCGCCATTGGCGCGCGCACCACCGAATCACAAACTCATCGCGAAATGGCCAGCGGCCTGTCCATGCCCATCGGGTTTAAAAACGGTACAGATGGCAATTTAAATACAGCCATCAATGCGCTGAAAGCAGCCTCATCCAGCCACAGTTTTATGGGTATTAATCAGGAAGGCCAGGTAGCTGTTATAACAACCAACGGCAACCCGGATGGCCATGTGATTCTACGTGGCGGTAAACAACCCAATTATGATTCCGTCAACACATCCATCTGTGAACAACAACTGAAAAATGCCGGCCTGAATGCAGCCCTGATGATTGATTGCAGCCACGGCAATTCCAACAAGGATTACACACGCCAGCCACTGATTGCCACCGATGTTATGAACCAGATTCTCGAAGGCAACAAATCCATCATAGGAATAATGCTAGAAAGTCATTTGCATGCTGGCAATCAATCTTCAGAATTACCCGTCGAACAAATGCAATACGGTGTTTCCATTACCGATGCCTGTATTGACTGGGAAACAACAGAAGATGTGTTACGAAAGCTGTCAGACAAGATGAAAGATGTCTTAAAGAAATAAATCAATTAGTCAGGAGTAATCCAGATCTTTTTTCAAAAACAGGACGCAAAAAACACATGCTTCCCCTGAGAAATAAAACGACCTCGTTTGGCTTTACATTCTCGATTGATGCGGTTCGTTCCTCACCACATCCTGCTTACTAAAAAATGAAACAGTATTTTTTAACCACAGAGGACACGGAGGTACACAGAGGTCTTGAAAGTAATACGTGGGCAACAATGTTGCCCACGTATTGAATGGTGTTGAAAATTATCAACATCACTTTATGAGCGGGAAACACTGTTGCCC
>JBFHPZ010000530.1:0-2105 GCA_041592495.1 Gammaproteobacteria bacterium
GCCTGTACGTGAAGGTCTGGTTGCCATGATGGAACCCTTTATAGATACATTGATTATTTGCAGTATGACGGGTCTCGCGATAGTCGTAACTGGCGCCTACACAACAGCCCCAGAAGATGTTGTTGGTGCAGCTTTAACGGCTTATGCTTTCAGTTCCGCCGTAGGCGATGCAGGTGCAATGCTCGTCGGTATCAGTTTGGCGCTGTTTGCTTTCTCGACAATTATTGGCTGGTCTTATTACGGTGATCGCAGTGCTAAATTCCTGTTTGGTGAGAAAGCCGTGTTACCCTATCGTGTTGTTTATACAAGTCTGATTGTTGTTGGCGCCGTTGTGCCACTTCACCTGGTCTGGAATATTGCTGATGTCACCAATATTTTAATGGCATTACCAAATTTACTTGCGTTGGTATTACTGGCGTCCCTGGTGAAATCATTGCGCGACGAATATTTTAAAACTCATGTAAAACCTGGAGACATTTAATGGCTGAATTAATATGTGAAGACTTAACCGTTGGCGAAGGTGCAGAAGCAGTTTCTGGTAAAACAATTATTGTTCACTACACTGGCTGGTTAACCGATGGTAGTAAATTTGATTCCAGTAAAGATCGCAATGATCCATTCAGTTTCAAGCTGGGTGCCGGTATGGTTATCCGTGGTTGGGATGAAGGCTTCGCCGGCATGAAAGTGGGTGGCACTCGTAAGCTGACCATTCCACCTGAAATGGGTTATGGCGCACGCGGAGCAGGTGGTGTTATACCGCCTAATGCTACACTGGTATTTGAAGTCGAATTACTGGAAGTGCGTTAAATTAAAAGAAAAAAGCCTCAGTCAGTGTAAAGCTGGCTGAGGCTTTTTAGCGTGTAATGATATGAAACGTCTATTGGTAATGTTGATGGCACTCATGTCCAGTCCGTTATCAGCTGAACAGGAAACCGGTTACTGGGAGTTAGGTGCAGGGATCTCATATTTGCAGTCACCTCATTACACAGGATCAAATCAGTCAAAAAATTATGTAGTGCCTTTTCCTCATATCGTGATTGAAACAGATTACCTGTCAGTTGATCGCAATGTCGTTCGCGGTCATGTGTTGTCAACCGATACCTTCAAATTCGATATCAGCTTCTCAGGTTCATTCAAGGTAGAAAGTAAAGACAATGAACTAAGACAGGGAATGCAAGATCTTGATTACATCATCGAGGCCGGTCCTGCGCTGAAATGGTTAGTATCAGGCCATTTTGACAGCAAACGTTATGTCACCATCGAAATTCCAGTTCGTGGAGCAGTTGCAACAGATTTTGATGGAGCAGAACAAATAGGATGGCGTGCTATACCCACGCTGCATTGGCATAACGAATGGCATAATGATACAGCCTGGATACTGGATAATCGCCTGCGATTCTTTTATGAAAGCCAGGAATATAACGATTACATTTATTCAGTCGACTTACCCTATGTGACCGTGGACAGACCTTATTACAAGGCAGACCAAGGTTATGGTGGCTGGGAATATATGCTGGGTATTCGGCATGAAAAAGGAAATCGTGCCATGGGGTTCTTTATGAATTACACCAATATTTCGCAAGCGGTGTATAACGACAGTCCGCTGGTGGTGGAAGATCATAATTTTACTATTGGCGTTTATGTGAGCTGGGTGTTGTCGAAGGGTTATTTCTTATAATACGTTAAAACTGTTGATTCAGTCCTATATAGAACAAAGTATGCTTGGATTCACTATCGGGTTCTGTAATGGTAATTGTCTGGAAACCGTTAGATAAAACTTCACTATTGCTTCTGCCAAATTCCCAGTGCGAATAATCAACACCAATTTCAATCATTTGAACCTGGCTAATTTTATATTGCAATTTCAAACCGCCCTTAATACCGGGTTTATTGCCAAGATCAAGCTCGGGTGTACCAAACCCGGCATTTTCCAGGTCAATGCTAATGGTTCCATTCAATGTATGTAACAGCCCCAGCCGAAATAATAGTGAGTAACCGGGTCTGGATAAAATAACAGATTGAATTCCGGCTTCGGCTGTAAACCATGTGTAGGTCTCTTCCAGGCCGTTCACTCCATTATTTGGCTGGATATCACGAAACCAGTA
>JBFHPZ010000531.1:0-2100 GCA_041592495.1 Gammaproteobacteria bacterium
AGGCTAGCCTGGCTGTTTTATGCCAGTGAATAACATCTTCTTCAAAAGCATAATACGGTGTTAAATCAAAGCCACCGCCAAACCACCATACGGGCTGCTCACCGGGCTTTTCGGCAATAAAGAAACGAACATTTGCATGAGATGTTGGAACATAAGGATTGTTAGGATGAATAACCAAAGAGACACCCATTGCCTGGAAACTACGCCCTGCAAGTTCCGGTCGGTGTGCTGTGGCAGATGCAGGTAAGCCTGATCCAAATACATGGGAAAAATTGATACCCGCTTGTTCAAAAACTGCCCCATTGCTCAGAACACAGTTTTGTCCACCACCTCCCTGCTCTCTTTGCCATTTATCTGCGACAAATTGTTTTTCACCATCTTCAGCTTCAATTGCTTTACAAATCGTATTTTGCAAGGACAGTAAATAATTTTTGACTGCTTCGAGATCAGGCTGGCTCATAACTGGCTCCTGTTTGGGAGGGTTTGTTGAAAAAGTGAGCAAAGATTTAATGACTGGTGGTTTGATTCAGTAATGGTTGTGAAATTTTATCGAAGTCTTTAGGCAAAGTGTATTGCAGTACTTCTTTTGCGTTCTGGTTAAGAATTACATCCAGCCCTTTTTCAGGGTATAACCAGTGCTCTGATTCGTTTTCCTGTATTATTTGGACAGGTTCTCCAAAACGTTTACGTATTAACTCAGCATCAAGATTAACCGCAGGGATGTAAGTCAAAGTTGCAATACCCGAGGAACGCACTAACATTGAATCCATATCACTCAACGTTACTTTGCGTGTGCCACTACCCATGGTGCTGATGCGTTCACCACGATCAAATATTTCATTGATCGTTTCCTGACTAAGATCCAGTGTTATTACCAGTTTGGCTTTTAGTCCACCAATCGTTAAGTCATTGAAATAGGCTTCTATAACAGGTTTGCCATCGCGTGGGGAGAACAGGGTAATTTCAGCAGTCTCTTTAAACAGATTTTCGGCCTGCTTTAACGTGGTTTGTCCAAGATGTATCTGGAAAACCTGTATAGAGCCGTCAGCGGTATTTTCAATTTGCCAGGGATAACCCAGATTTATTTTTTCGGGCTGAAAGGATGACAGCATCACACCCACAACCAGTGCAACAACACTGAGCAATAAAATACCGGTAAAGGTATTACCCGGTAGTTTCATTGTTGTATTGCTTCCTGCTCAAGAGGCTTCGGGGCACCTTCTGGAAAACGTTCCTGTATCCAGTCTGGCAATAAACCGATTTTTGCTTGATGCAGGGCTTCAGATTCCATAATGATGAGCACCAGAACCGTTACCATCGTTGGCAGGATGGCTGCGCCACCAAAAGCCCAGTGTTGCGGCCGCAAATGACCACCAGAGACAAGCCATATAGCCAGGAATGCGGTGCCCATGATGGCAATCATAATCAGAAACAGACGATTGCGTTTGGCGCATAACTGCCAGTGCCCACTCACATACCAGCTCTGTTTTGTTTTGGCTCGATTGGCACCATAAATAAGATACAGAATGGTCAGTACAGAAAATATGGGAACAATAACGACATAATGCGCAAATGAGCTTGCACTCAGGATTGCTACAAATACGAGGATGTGGTTGAAAATCAGGTTGATCAGAAATATTTCATGAGGATGTTTGGCTTTTTTGCTTTCTTCCTCGGTAACAGCGTAATGCATAGTCATGTTGGTAAAGCGGACTCTAAAATTTGATGAAGGCGCGAATCATACCATTTTCAGGCAGAATTTACCTTTTGAAATAATCGCTCGTAATTGTTCCTGCTAATCTCGGCGATGTGAGAAACGTCCGTTTTTCGGACTTCAGCAAGGCATTCGGCAACATGTCGAACCCATCCGGGATGATTTTGTTTGCCACGATGCGGTATCGGCGCCAGATAGGGAGAATCTGTTTCAATCAGCAGGCGGTCATCGGGTATTTGCCGGGCAACATCCCGTAGGGCTTCAGCATTCCGGAAAGTTACTATGCCGGAAAATGAGATATAGAACCCCTGATCAAGGGCTTGTTTGGCCATATCCCAGTCTTCGGTAAAACAGTGGAGTACACCACCGACTTCAGCTGCGCCTTC
>JBFHPZ010000532.1:0-2093 GCA_041592495.1 Gammaproteobacteria bacterium
AACCCCTTCACAATTTAATGATTCAACGCCTTCTCTATACATTGAAAGCGGCAATACACTATCTTCAGCACATGGCAAAAACCCAAATCTACCAATAAATCCTCTCTCATAATAAGAAACAGCATAAGCTATTAAAGCTTCTTTAGCTTTGGCTAAAGACTGCATAGTCTGCTTATCAGATTGAATTCGACTTCGATTCATTGAAATTGAAGTTACAAACACCACAGTCCCGGTCATCAGAATAGCCAGAAACAGCAAAATCAAAGCAGCTCCTTGCTGATGATGTAATAGAGAGGCTGGTTTTGAAGTGAACTTGATCACTTATAAGTACTCGATTTCGTGGATGCTAATACTAAAGTATGGTTTAGATGGATCTATTCAGCTATGCCATTAAGCAATGATTTCTCCTCTTTTATCTGATACTTCTCCTTAATCTTGCTATCAGACTCTTGCCATTGCTGCCCTGGTTTCATTTTCAGGGTCTTCTGATTTACACGGACCGGTATGGAGACGGGTTCCGATTTGATGTAGTCGGTTCTGACCCGTACACCGTCGATCTGTTCAGACTTGAGGGTATTGCCTTCATTAACCCATACCACCGGTTTACCGACTTCGCGGATTACCACACCGCGCACATCAACGGTCAACGGCAAATGTACACCCGAACCTGGATTATCAGCGCCTTGTTGTTTGCTGAATTTTCCGGAGTCTCGCATTTGATCTAATTGCTTTCGTTCCAATGGCGTTGTAAACAGGGTTTTCAAATTAGCCTGGGATTCGAATTCATTCGCCTGCACCTGGCTCACCAGCAACAGTGACAAGAGCAAAAACATAAACTTATTCCATCTGTGCATTTTCATCTTGCTCACCTTGATAGCTCACAGTGCCTGCCCGGGTTATGGTGTACCAGTTAAGGGTACACTCAGCATGAAAGTTACGGTTGCTGGCTTCTTCAACAATTGACTTGGCATTGATGTTATTGCGTATAAGGGTGCAGCTATTGACATCAAACAGCCCCTGGGCTTTCTGTTCAAGCGTATTCAGCAGCCTGTAAAGGTCACCTTCGTGTAATAACTGCATATCCAGCTTCATTTTAGATTTGAACACATCGATTTCCGGATAGTTATCGATAAGACCTGGATCATTGACCCTTTGTTGTTTTTCAATTCGATATTTCACATAAGCTATGCCGTACTGGTTACTCAAGGACTCGATTAAATCCACCCAGTTTAGGCGTTGCTCTTCACCAACGACGCCTGATTGCTCCAGTTGCTTATATTTCTTTTCAAAATCTTCCAGCAGTTTTTTGCGATTGCGGGCATCATTATATTTCTCACGTGCTGCGGAAAGTGCTCCATTGGCTATTTCCTTTTGCTGCGCCACTGCATCGCGATAATAGGATGAAATCCCAACAATCAACACCGATATGACCAGTGCAATAATTAACAGGCCGGTTTCTTTTTGCAGTGCTTTCAAATGTGCCATCATTTGATATCACCTCGCATCAATAACCTGATTTCAAACTGGCCGCGTTGATTGTCAGCAGTTTTATCGACACTGATGCCTTCTTCGTTTTCAATATTCGCCTGTGGCCGCACATCCATGGGCATCTGTACCACATCAACCTGTTCGACTCGCTTGTTTTTCTTGAAGGCTTCAATAATTGATTGTGCCTTTTTCACCGAAGCTTTCGTGCTGCCGTCTGCTAACTGTATATTTCCACGAATGGACGACATGTGTTTGATTTCGACACCGGAAGCGTATGCAATAGACTCAGCTTCTTTACTGGCTAGCAATTTTAAATCGTAATTCTGAGAACTTTTCCATCCGACTTCATTTACCCTGGTGTCATTCATGCCCGTCATGGTTAATATTTTGCTAACATCCACCATAAAATTTTGTGGGGAAATATTTTTATTGCGGTTAATTTCGCTTACCAGCATTACCGCCGACTTCATCGCTACTGCCTGTTGAAGTTGCGGCTCCAGTTTCTCCAGCTCCCTGGCATAATTGTTTTCAATGACCTCTGTATAATTCTCAAGAATATGCATTTCTTCGGTCATGATTGTTGCATCAGATATGTCAGATAACAT
>JBFHPZ010000533.1:0-2074 GCA_041592495.1 Gammaproteobacteria bacterium
ATGACGAGTGTACGATTTGTTTTTATAAATATAGCCTTAAGACATTGTCATCCCGGCATGCTTCTAGCCGGGATCCAGGAAGGCTAACTGAAAGGTTAGCAGGGTAAGAACAGGGCGTATTCTTTATGAAATATTCTACGTAGAAACAAACTGGATGCCGGATCAGGTCCGGCATGACATCCTCTCAACTTCTTTTGAAGAGAAAAGGTAGGGGATATCGAGTCTGATTCACTCCCAACCCTCCCCCTCGAAGGGGGAGGGCCAGGGTGGGGGATTGTGTGTGATGGCAACAACAATGCAATAACCTTATCACCGTCATACCCGCATCCCTCCGGCGGGAATCTATGCTTCGAATATCCATGGAATTCGGATTAAACCAGGTGTTTTCTGACAGGGTGCAGAAATAGACTTCAATTCGCTCAGTGTATCAAGTTGCAGCTTTGCAATCATGGCCCTTACCCCATGCAACATGTTATGCTTTAATCCTAAAAAACATGACAAATGTATGACTTTTATAATATTAAAACATACTAATTACATATCTATGTTATTGAAAAAAAACAAAAAATGAATATCTTCCTGTCCCTTGTCATACTATTCTAACTGGGGCAAAATCGGGTTCTTTAGCAGCATCAGCATTCGTGGGCGTAAATGGAAAATATAAAGAAAATACTAATCGTTGAAGACGATCCAGGTCTTCAAAAACAGTTGAAATGGAGTTTTGAAGGGTTCGAGGTGTTTATCGCCGGAAACCGCAAAGAGGCGTTAGAACAGCTCAAAAAACATCAACCGCCTGTAATCACTGTCGATCTGGGCCTTCCGCCTGATCCCGATGGCCCATCCGAAGGGCTTGCTACCATCGAAGAAATTTTGTCCGTTGCACCTAATGTTAAGGTCATTGTCGTCAGCGGTAATGAAGATCGCCAAAATGCAGTCAATGCTGTCGCCTCCGGTGCTTATGATTTTTTCCAGAAACCCATTGATACCAATTTGCTGAACCAGATCGTGACTCGCGCCTATCATGTGTACGAGCTGGAAGAAGATAATCGCAAACTGACCCTGCAAAATATCGATTTACCTGTAGAAGGTGTAGTCGGTGTCAGTCCTCAAATGCAGGCCGTCTGTCATCGTATTGAAAAAGTCGCGCCATCGGATGCAACAATTTTATTGCTTGGCGAGAGTGGAACCGGTAAAGAGCTCTGTGCACGTGCGCTTCATAGCAAAAATCCATCTGCCAAAGGTCGCTTTGTAGCGATCAACTGTGCTGCTATTCCTGAAAACTTATTGGAAAGTGAATTATTCGGTTATGAAAAGGGTGCATACACAGGTGCATCCAAAACCACACCGGGTAAAATTGAATACGCCGAAGGTGGTACACTGTTTCTGGATGAAATGGGTGAACTACCCATGCCTCTCCAGGCAAAACTATTACGATTTTTACAGGAGCGCGTTGTTGAACGTATCGGTGGGCGTGAAGAAATACCGGTGAATGTTCGTGTGATCTGTGCCACTCATCAGAACCTTGAAGAAAAAATCGAAAAAGGTGAGTTCAGGGAGGATTTGTATTACCGCATCAATGAAATACCCATCAACATTCCGCCATTACGAGATCGCCAGGGCGATTTACTTCTACTTGCTAAAGCATTTCTTGATTTCTTTAACAAGGAACAAGGCAAGAAACTCAAGGGCTTTACCAAGGATGCACTTAATGCAATTGAAGCTCATGAATGGCCTGGTAATGTTCGTGAACTCAAAAATAGAATTAAACGTGCAGTGATCATGGCAGATGATAAACATATCACTGCACAGGATCTTGAGCTTAAAGTTTCTGAACAAGAAAACGGAAATGGTTCGCTTAATTTACGTGAAGTCCGTGAATCTGCGGAACGAGAAGTCATTGTGCGTGCATTAACTAATACTGGCGGTAAGGTTGCACCTGCTGCTGAGCTTTTGGGGATTAGTCGTCCTACGCTTTATGATTTGATTCAGAAATTGGATATTAAAGTTTAAAAATCTATCTAAATGCCATTACTCCGGACTTTCTTGTCCTCCACCCTTAAAGGGCCAGGCATAG
>JBFHPZ010000534.1:0-2072 GCA_041592495.1 Gammaproteobacteria bacterium
ATGACGGCCTTGACGGCGCTATGGGTGTCCCAGGGGGAGCTGTGCTGCATGTGCTGTTCAAACTGGTCGAACAAATACTCCATCCGCAGGAAGGTACGAATGCGCTCATTGAGAGGTTGTTCGAAAATCAGTTTCTCAGCCACCGAATGTCATGCCTGCTTGAAAAGTTGGCTTATTGTTGCATA
The DNA here is from genome assembly GCA_041592495.1 of Gammaproteobacteria bacterium. Classification (GTDB taxonomy): domain Bacteria; phylum Pseudomonadota; class Gammaproteobacteria; order SZUA-229; family SZUA-229; genus JBFHPZ01. Next base: position 186 of record JBFHPZ010000534.1, read on the forward strand.
AAATTTTCTGAATACAAGAATGTTGCATATCAACTCTTGGCCATTTTGAGATAGACGTTATGTAATTCAGCCACTTTTTGCTCGAGTTCCTGCAAAGTCCCGTTATTTTCAATGATGTCATCTGCCCAGGATACGCGTTCAGGCCTTTTTGCCTGGGCCTCCATAATAGCCTTAATTTGCTCTTCGCTGCGATGGTCGCGCTGAATGACGCGGCTCATTTGAGTTGCTTCATCACAGTCCACAACCAGTACTCGGTTATAGGCCGCTACCTGCCCGGTCTCTACCAGTAAAGGTATTACAATGATTGCGTAGGAGCTATCGAGTTTCTGCAGTTGCAGACGTATTTCCGTATGGATACGGGGATGCAAAATATCCTCGAGCTGCTTGCGTAACCGGCCATTACTGAAGGTGAGTCGAGCCAGTTTGACCCGGTCGAGTTCACCCTTTTTTGTGATGACGTCTCTTCCGAAAGATTGTGTGATATCTGCCAGTGCCGGTTTTCCGGGCTTCACCAGTTCTCTGGCAATGATATCCGTGTCGATGACAGGCACGCCCAGTTTGGCAAACAGATCAGCTACTACCGATTTGCCGCTGCCGATTCCGCCTGTTAATGCCACAGTAAACACTCACGTGTCTCCAAAAGAGTCATGTTCCGAGATAGCCAATGCAGTGTCAGGTCCTGGAACTCAGTCGGCTCATTTGGATAAACTGCCAGTTCTGCAAGACACAGGTACTTAAGTACGGATTAAAAATATGGTCTTTAATGATGGGCAGTTATCATCTAACACTACATGATTTCTATACAGGAAAAAGTCCTATTTTCGCAAGCCATGTTACGTTCCGAGCCATACCCGTATCATGTTTTCACCCCAGATCAAACCCACCCAGCCGGCAATGGCGAGATAGGGGCCAAATGGAATGGGGATATTCTTGTCATGTCGTGTGATGACGATCAATGCAATGCCGATGACTGCGCCAACCAGTGATGACAGCAGAATGATCAACGGCAAAATCTTCCAGCCCATCCAGGCTCCAAGTGCGGCGAGTAATTTGAAATCGCCATAGCCCATGCCTTCCTTACCGGTGATCAGCCTGAACAGATGGTAAACACTCCACAGTGCAAGATAACCGGCAACAGCGCCGATAACGGCTGATTCCAGTGTGGTAAACACTTCAAACGTATTGGCCAGTAATCCCAGCCATAGAACGGGTAAGGTGATGTTGTCGGGTAGCAGTTGTTTGTGGAAGTCGATCATGGTCAGGGCAATCAATGACCAGGTCAGAACCAGGGCCAGCGGGGTTTGCCAGCTAACACCAAACTTCCAGGCAACCATAATGGATAATATTGCGGTGGCAGCTTCTATTAGCGGATATTGCAACGATATTTTAGTGCCGCAGCCAGCACAGCTGCCTTTCAGGTACAGATAGCTGAGTACCGGTATATTTTCCCAGAATCGAATCTTGTGCCCGCATTTTGGACAGGCTGATGCTGGAAAAGCCAGACCAATCCGGTTTGGCTTTTCCAGATTATTTTCTGGTGCAGGTAGTTCCAGTAATTCGCGACATTGAATCTGCCATTCCTGTTCCATCATACGTGGTAATCGATAGATCACCACATTCAGAAAGCTGCCTACAGCTAGACCGATAAAAATAACAAGGCCATAAAACACACCGGTGCTTTGTTGCAGCAGTTGAATGAACTCCATATTATTATCGAACAACCTCGCCCAGCTTGAAGATGGGCATATACATGGCGATAATCAAACCGCCCACAACCACTGCCAGGAATGCCATGATGGCGGGCTCAAGCATGGCCGTTAAGGAGTCAACTGCTGCATCAACCAGTTCTTCATAATAATCGGCAACCTTGGTCAGCATGGTGTCCAG
>JBFHPZ010000535.1:0-2059 GCA_041592495.1 Gammaproteobacteria bacterium
GCATAAACATCTTCACGGCCCTGGGTAAACGAGTCGCGTGAACGACTGATACTGACTTCCGGATCATCCAGCAAACTGGATTTGACCAGATCAATTTCTTCACGAGCCGCGGTCAGCTTCTGTTGTTGTGACATCAGCAGCACATGATTGCTTTGTCGTTGCAACAATTCACTCAATGACCACACCTGTTTCATTTGTGCCAGTGAATCCATATCGGTAACGGCAGCAACATCAATATTCAATAACCTGGCAAAATAGTTCAGGGCTTCGTTATAGGCTCCTTCAGCACTGGTTTCTGCCTGTCGCGCTTCTTCCCTGACAATATCCAGACGCATTTTTTCCAGTGGCGTCAAATAACGAACAATAATGCCCTGTTTGTTTTTCTGGCTTTTGTTGAAAATATTATCGGCAACGGTCAAACGGGTTTTAGCAAGCTCATATTCCGCATGTGCGAATTGCAAATCATGGAAGGCCTTTGCGATTTTATTTTCAAGCAGCAGCTGTTCATGTGACACACCCAGCTCAGCCACCTTGACCATGGATTTTGCCAGTGCTCGCTGATGTTTTAATCGTGTTACCGGAATTGGCTGACTAAAAGTGACATCAGTTAAATCATAACCACCGCTACCATCATCCGTACCCAATTTATTATCCACCCGAACTTCAACGGATGGATTTGGCCACGCACCGGCTGTTTGCATTTCATACTTTCTCGAATCCAGATCCAGCAATGTCATTTTGATTTCAGGCGACTCCAGATAAGCCTGCTCAATACTCGATTCCAGTGTCCATTGCTGTGCAAACGACTGACCGGAACCCAGTAACATTGAGGAACACATTAAACTAATGATTAATTTTGTTCTCATTACATACTCCATCTCCAGTATTCCTTAACAGGAATACCAGACACATTTATCTTCAACTGATCAGGTGTGATCAGACTGTGATTAACGATTAAGAATATTTATTAACAGGCGGCGCACGCAGAATTGGCGCACCAAAGAAAGGCAAACTTTGACGGGGAAACGGGAATACAAATTTTCGACGGAGACAGTCACGACAAACCAGCAGCAGGGACAAAATAACCACCAGCAAAACCAGGGCAAATGTCGCAACTTTTTTCACCAGCTTGAATAAACCATCGGGATTGATTTCGATTTCACCAATCGAGCTATTGACCAGGTTTTCCAGATTGGAAAAATCACTAATGGAAACTGCGGAACCGTGATCTGCCAGAATAGCCGCATCACCTGTATGGATATGCAGTTTTAATGACGATAGAAACAGCAAAGCAAAGATCATATAAATGACCATCGCCCTTAATCCTGTCTGTTTCTGTAATTTTATTGTCACTGGTTTAGTCCGCTTGAGATTTGTCATATTTTAGCGGTCTCTATATTAACGTTTTCTTAAATACCTCCTGTCTCATCCTGAAACGCCCCTATTCAGTGACTTAGCTGTGGATTCTTGAAGCAGTTCGCATAAACAGGGAGAAACACCCATCCAGTATGGAACCCGATCACCTAAAATCTGTAGACAGTACCTTCTTGAAATCCTTACAGATGTTGGAGTTTTTATGCACAAATTAAAACTATTTTTCTCGGCGCTGGCGGTATCGGCCGTGTTGACGGGCTGTGGCGGCGGCGGTGGTGGTAGCTCAGCTGGCCCAACCTATACTGGATTAACCACCCCCGTTGCAATTGATGCAACCAATGCTGAAACTGTAGGCGCCACAAGTACAGAAGCAGCAGCTGAAGCCATAACACAGGATACAGCTACCGTAGCCACTCCTTTTTCACCACTTGGAGTTTCTATAACATCAAATGATTCAAACCCTTACTTTAATTACATGCTGGCTGATATTGCGCACACTATCGCTAGCAATACACAATCTCTCAATTTACCCATTGCTTCACAAACACTTACTTCAACAAATCTAGGTGGCTATCCATTTTGTGGAGGCTCGATAACTATTAGTGACAGTTTTGTTAGCAGCGTACAAAACACCGACACATTAAATGGAACAATGACCTTTAATAACTTATGTTATAGCGATGCC
>JBFHPZ010000536.1:0-2055 GCA_041592495.1 Gammaproteobacteria bacterium
AATGTTCGCGGCGGCGTTTATACCACCGTGGTAGTCGAACACCGGGCGCCGAACTGGGTGGCACCTGAGCTGGTGCAGTTGCCCTAAGCACACCAACAAGGCTATACCTGATCCACAATGGTATTTATCGGCATCGACATCGGCACCTCCGGCATTCGCTCCTGTGCCATCGATGCCGAAGCAAACCTGATCGCCCTGGCTGCCCAGCCGCTACCCCCACCTGAAACCGCCCCGTATATCCAACAGGATGCCACTTTCTGGTGGCGTGTGCTGCAACAGGTGCTCGCCGAGTTATTGTCGAGAATTGATCCATCCCAGGTCAAAGCCATTGCCGTGGATGGTACCTCGGGCACTGTGCTGGTCACCGATGAAAAGGGTACGCCACTGGCGCCGGCCTTGATGTATAACGACAGCCACTGTGTAGCCGAAGCCGCCAGGATTAAATCCATAGCCCCCCCTGGATCAGCGGCGCTAGGCACCAGCTCTGGTCTGGCCAAAGCCCTTCATTTGTTGAAACAACATCCCGAGGCAAAATATCTACTGCATCAGGCAGACTGGATTGCAGGCATGCTCTCGGGGCAGTTCGGTGTCAGTGACGAAAACAATGCCCTGAAAACCGGCTATGACCCCGTCGTCGGTAACTGGCCGGACTGGATTGAGAAAACGGATATGGATATGGCGTTGCTACCCGGCGTGGTAGCGCCGGGCACAATGCTCGGGCCTCTCACCATCGAGCAACAGAGACAATTCAATCTACCTGCAGAAGTCAAGATCGTTTCCGGAACTACCGACAGTATTGCCGCCTTTATCGCCACCGGCGCCAGTCAGCCCGGACAGGCCGTGACATCCCTCGGTAGTACCCTGGTATTGAAAATGATTTGTGACAAACCGGTGTTCTCTGCAGAACATGGCATTTACAGTCACAAGTTGGGACACTACTGGCTGGCGGGCGGCGCATCCAACAGCGGCGGTGCAGTACTGAAACATTTTTTCACTGATCAGGATTTACAAAAAATGACATCCCAGCTGCACCCGGAACAACTTACCGGCCTGGATTATTACCCCCTGTTACAACCGGGCGAACGTTTTCCGCAAAACGATCTCCAATTACCTCCTCGACTCACGCCTCGCCCACCAGACGATGTTGAATTTTTTCAGGGCATACTGGAAGGCATCGCTCGCATCGAACAGCAGGGCTACAAAAAATTACAGGAACTGGGTGCGCCCAAACCCACACAGATTATCACGGCCGGTGGCGGCAGCCGAAATCCGGCATGGAACTGCATTCGCCAAAACATACTCGGCATACCGGTAACAACCGCCCAGCAAAGTGAAGCCTGTTATGGCAGTGCGTTGCTGGCAAGACAGGCATTGATATCAGGATAAGAAAATGATTTTAAATATATTCAAAGGCATGGCTTTTACCCTGCGAGGATTCAACATCATTCGTCAACCTGGCGTACGACGTTTCATCGTTATTCCGCTGGCCATCAATATCATTTTGTTCAGCATCGGAATTTATTTCCTGGTGACGCTATTTGAACAACTCATGGCCTACCTGATGCCGGACTTTCCGCAATGGTTAAGCTGGCTGGAAACTTTCATTGAAAGTTTACTCTGGCCCATGTTTGCCGTGATGATTTTCTTTGTGGTGTTTTACACTTTCAGTTTTGTCGCCAATCTGATCGCCGCACCTTTTAATAGCTTACTGGCTGAAAAAGTGGAAACCCAGTTACGAGGCGAGCCCCTGCACAACACATCCTTATTGCCTCCATGGAAAACCATTACCAAGTCACTGGAATCGGAACTCGGCAAACTACTCTACCTGGTTAAATGGTCTGTGCTGATTCTGATCATTTCCTTTATACCGGTAGTCAATGTTGTTGCGCCTGCATTATGGTTGATTTTTGGCGCCTGGATGCTGGCACTGGAATACCTTGATTATCCCATGGGGAATCATGGTCACCATTTCAGTGAAATCAACCAGCAAGCAGTTTCTGACAAAACATTATCGCTGGGTCTCGGAAGTGGTGTTTTCATTCTAACCAGCATCCC
>JBFHPZ010000537.1:0-2041 GCA_041592495.1 Gammaproteobacteria bacterium
GAAGAAAAAGCCATTACCGTACACGAAAAAAATATGGAATTGTTGACCCTGGGTATTTATAACAACTGGATTGATAAGAGCCTTGAAAAACTGTCCACGCTGGTGCCAGCACGTTATGCCAAACCAGAGGAAGGTAGCGAGTATGTGGAAAGCATGACAGAAGTCGATGCCAAGCAGGTGATGCGGTGAAACATATTTCAACACATTACAAACTGATAGCAGGGGCATTTTGTCTTGTTCTGGTTGTGCTGCTTAATGGTTGTGTTAGCGCGCCTGGTAAGCCATCGGTTGAGAAACCGGTAGATAAAAAATCTGTGATTGTCGATGATGATGTACGTGATGATTTTGAGCAGGCACTCACATATTTAAAAAAAGAGGATTATGACCAGGCAATCGAGTTATTAAACAGAGTCATTGAAAATGAAAAACGCTTGCCGGCACCTTATGTAAACTTGGGTATGGCCTATAGTAAGAAGGGTGACAGCACAAAGGCTGAAGAATATTTTCATCAGGCACTGGCTCTGGATTTGGCGCATCCGGTTGCCAATAATGAATTGGGTCTGCTATACAGAAAGGCCGGACGTTTTGATGATGCCAGAAAGGCTTATACTAATGCCCTGGCGGAACACCCCGAGTATTTGCCAGTCCGTAAGAATCTGGCTATTCTCTGTGATATCTATTTGCGTGATGCAAATTGTGCTCTGGAGCAATACGAGGAATATCTCAAGTATGCGCCTGAAGACAAATTGGTGCCTATCTGGATTGCTGATTTAAAACGCAGGATGGGACAATGATGAACCTGAAATCTTTTGCTATTATTATTTTCATGGCACTGTCATGGGGCAGTGGTGTATGGGCGGAAGATAAAAAAACAGATAAAAAAACCGATAGTGATGTCAAGGAGCTGTCAGGTATTTCCATTATAGGAAACAAGGAAGCTCCCAAATCCTTATACATTGTTCCCTGGAAAGATTCTGAAGTGGGCGTGGAAACCAGCCTGACATCCGGTTTGCTGGATGAGACCATGAGGCCGGTTGATAAAGAAGTATTCATGCGTGAACTGAATTATTACCAGATCAGTCACGGTAAACCATAAACAAATTGTCGCGGACTTATTCGCGTTTATATATTTAGATTTCTCAAGCGAGGAGATACATTATGGATCTGATCCATACCATTGTGGGGTTCTTTCAGGAAGGTGGTTTTTACATGTACCCCATCCTGGTGGTGTTTGCACTTGGTCTTGCAATAGCCATAGAACGCTGGATTAAACTGAGTAATGTACGCCGCGTTAATCGTCGGGTTTGGGAACAGGTTCAACCAGTTCTTGAAGATGGTGATTTTGATAAAGCGCGGGAAATCATTGCCGAAGATGATTCTACCATTGCCAGCCTGTTGAACATGGGGCTTGCGCGCCAGGGCTCGGTACGTCGCCGTGATGATATCGAAATCGCCATGGAAGAAAGCATGATGGAAATCATCCCGCAGCTGGAGAAACGCACACCTTATGTCGCCCTGTTCTCCAATATTTCAACCCTGCTTGGACTGCTGGGTACTATCATGGGTTTGATCGAAGCGTTTACTGCAGTAGCCAATGCCAACCCTGCTGAGAAAGCCGACCTGTTGTCCGCCAGTATTTCGGTAGCGATGAACACTACTGCATTTGGTTTGATGGCGGGTATTCCATTGCTGATTATCCATGCCTTCCTCACATCCAAAACCGGTGAAATTGTTGATAGTCTGGAAATGGCGTCAGTGAAAACGCTGAATATTATTTCCGAATTTGCAAAACGTCAGGCTTCACTGGCTGCAAAAAATGGCTAGACGCAAACATTACAGGCGCACCGACAAGGAGGCGCCTGAACTCAATATCACAACCTTCCTTAATCTGATGGTTGTACTGGTGCCGTTCCTGCTAATCACCGCAGTGTTTTCCCGTATCACAATTCTCGAACTGAATTTGCCCACGGGTGCGGGTGCTGCCAGTGCAGATAAGCCCATATTGTCCATTGAAGTCATTGTGCGTGATAAAGGCCGTGAA
>JBFHPZ010000538.1:0-2016 GCA_041592495.1 Gammaproteobacteria bacterium
CGCAACCGGTTGTTTACTAAACGGCATCTCATGCAAATAACCATCCGGTCCAAATTCCGGGGGCATGGTGGTTGTTGTAAAGCCTCTCGCTTTTTGTGATTGCCAGATAATCTCCCACCAGTGTTGATGTGCGCGTAGGGCATATTCATATTCCGGTGCTCTTGGGTCGGGTACCTGCGGGCCTTGATCATAACCAACACGGGCATGGATATGTTGTGTGTTGTTGGCAATGAAGTTGATCACATCAAGTTCCGTATCCATCAGGCGTTCGCACACCACGCACCAGTGACTAAAGTCGACGGTGAGTTTGATCTCCGGTAATTGTTCAACAATGCGTTGAGTCACCCAGGGATTGAACATGGAGCGACTGCGATGGGTTTCGAATGAAATCATCACGCCATAGCTGTTCGCCATTTCCATGGCGCGTTGAAAAAATTCGATGCTTTGATTCTCCGGCCAGGCATCGCAACCGCCGAGGCAGGTGATGAACAAAGGGTTCATGTTCATGCTGGCTTCGAGTTTTGTTTGTAGTGATTGAAGGTGTTCATCCAGTGTTGCGAAGCGATCCGGTACGTAAGTGCCGGCGGTGGTGATTTCTGCAATGTAGTTCAGGCCCTTGTCATCGAGCAGTTGTCTGAATGCATGTTGTTCCTTTTTATCTGTTGGTGCTGGGCCTTCGATGCCTTGCATGCCGGCATCCATTGCCTGGGTCACGGCCAGTTTCAGGTCGCCATTAAATCCCCAGAGTGTTTTGAATAGTGACAGTTTCATATCGATTCAATGTGATTAAAGGAAAGCTATTCAGCAATTCCTGTACCAGTGAGTGAAAGCCTTTTGTGTGGCCTTGAGTCGATGTGTGCAGGCACCGTGACAGGGCATAAACGGAAAATTGTGCATTCACATGGTGCAATCACGGCTGCATAAATATGTGTGATTGGATTAAATGTGTGAGTGATTGTAGGTAATTTTCCCAAAATTCAATCACTTAGTTTTGTGGCATGGCCGTTGCAATACCCGGTAATACGATCTTCTTCATTCGTAATACTCTGGAGTTTGCAATGACACACTTTTTTAAAACAACACGAAAACTAATTGCCGGGCTTCTGCTGCTGGGATTTTTATCCGGCGCTACAGCGGAACCCTTGCGTATCGGCTACAGCGACTGGCCAGGATGGGTTGCATGGGAAGTGGGTATAGAGAAAGGCTGGTTCAAGGAAGCGGGCGTCGATGTGAAATTTGAATGGTTCGATTATGTTGCCTCCATGGATGCATTTGCCGCAGGCAAACTGGATGGCGTTGGCATGACAAATGGTGACACGCTGGTAACCGGTGCGACCGGTGCCAAGGGCATCATGATTCTGATGAATGATTACAGCAACGGCAATGACATGATCATTGGCAAGCCGGGCATTACATCTGTTAAACAGCTCAAGGGTAAAAAGGTTGGCGTTGAAGTGGGCTTTGTAAGTCACCTGATGCTGCTGAATGCACTTGAAAAAAATGGCATGACCGAAGCCGATGTTGAGCTGGTGAATGTGCCGACGAATGAAACACCCCAGGTGTTAGCGTCCGGTGATGTTGATGCCATTGTTGCATGGCAGCCCAGTTCAGGTATTGCGCTGCAACTGGTTCCCGGTTCTAAAGCCATCTACACCAGTAAAGATGAGCCTGGCCTGATTTACGATATGTATGCCGTATCACCTACCAGCTATGCCGCACGTAAAGATGACTGGAAAAAAGTGATCAAGGTCTGGTATCGCATTGTGGATTACATCAACAATCCCAAAACCGTTGATGACGCAGTGAAAATTATGTCTTCACGTGTTGGCTTGAAACCCGCCGAATACAAACCGTTTTTAGCTGGCACCAAGATACTGACGCTTGCTGAAGCTAAAGCGGCATTCAAGAAAGGTGATGGTTTTAAATCGGTTTATGGCTCTACCAAAATCTCTGATGACTTCAATGTAGCCAACAAGGTTTATGAAAAAGCAGAAGACGTTGATTCGTACATAGATC
>JBFHPZ010000539.1:0-2002 GCA_041592495.1 Gammaproteobacteria bacterium
AAACAGCTAATTCATGCATTACGTAATGCTGGAATCAAATTAACCCTGCTGAGCGGTGACAGGAAAATGGTTGCGCAGGCTGTTGCAGATGAACTCGGCGGTATGAATGTTATTGCAGAAGTATTACCAGAACAAAAAGAGCAGGTAATACGTCAATTACAATCATCCGGTGAAAAAGTTGCCATGGTGGGTGATGGTGTGAATGATGCACCTGCACTTATACGTGCCGATGTTGGAATTGCTGTTGGTTCAGGGACCGATGTTTCCATGGAGAGTGCAGACATCGTTTTGTTAAGCAATGAACTGGACAAGGTTCGCCTTGCAATGATGCTTTCAAGACGTACCTTGCAAACAATTCGTCAAAACATCGGCATATCCCTGCTTTATAATATCATTATGGTTCCACTGGCCATGATGACATTTATAACACCACTCGTCGCAGCAATATCGATGCCGATCAGTTCACTCGCCGTAATCAGTAATGCTGCCAGAATTCGTACGCTTTTTTCTAATGACACAAAGTATTAGAATGGTTTTGCTTTCCCTTTTTAATTCTATATTCAGGTTCTCTTATGGAAGTTATACGCGGACTCATCCCTCTCATGATTATCCTGGGCCTGGCCTTTGTGATTATTTTTTTCTGGACAGTCAGATCAGGCCAGTATGATGATCTTGAAGGCGACGCTAATCGTATTTTGATGGATGAGGATGATCCTAAAATTCCAAAAAGATCTGATGCTGATACTAAAAAAGACGATCCCAGGAACTGGCCAGACATGGATGATGACTAAATAGTCATAATTGTTAGCGCATATTCTGAAATCATACATGAGGCTGTTTTTTTAATCCGTTAAGGATATCTGTTGAGAACACAATATTCCCGTGATCCTGTCATTGACCGCTCATTAAGACACTCTGTGCGTGATGGAGCTGCCTATGCAGTTATGTCTGGCAGCGGCGAGACTTATTTCTCAGCATTTGCCATATTTCTAAAAGCGTCGACAACCCAAATTGGTTTTTTGGCATCGGTGCCCGCACTACTCGCCTCCTTTACACAACTTTTGTCAGCCTGGCTAGGGCATAAATTTAAGAAAAGAAAAGCAATAATCCTGAGCGGAGCCTGCTTACAGGCATTCATCTGGTTACCTATGGCGCTATTGCCTATGCTTATTCCAGACTACTCTGTCGAAATTTTCATTACATGCGTTACCCTGTATTATGCCTTCGGTAATCTCACGGCACCTCAATGGGCAAGCTTAATGGGTGAGTTGGTATCCGAAAAGAAACGTGGACGTTTCTTTGCGCGTCGTACCCGCATCTCCAGTATGACCTCTTTTTTATCACTAGTATCAGCAGGTGTACTACTTCATTATTTTGATACAAGCAGTTACACAAAAACAGGTTATTTGGTTTTGTTTGGTATTGCATTTATTTCTCGCCTGGTTTCTGTATACCACTTAACCAGAATGTATGATCCCCCAGGTCACGTCGCTGCTATTGAAATGCCCGTTGAGAAATTAACCTGGCAACAATTGAAACAATCTCAGTTTGGTAGATTCTCCATATTCTTTGCACTGATTCATTTCTGTGTAGCAATCGGGTCCCCATTTTTCTCTATATATCTATTGCGTGATCTTGGTTTTACTTACATTGAATTCATGGCATGTACTGCGTCTACGGTTCTTATGCAATTCCTGACTCTTAACCGTTGGGGACGAATATCAGATATTTTTGGCAACAGAGTAATTCTGGGATTGTGCGGGAGCTTAATTCCATTTATTCCATTTTTATGGTTATTTTCAACAAATTTTTATTATCTACTTGTTGTACAGGCATTTGGCGGCTTTATCTGGGCGGGATTTACATTAAGTGCCAGTAACTTTCTATACGATCTTATTCCGCAGAGAAAACGAGCTACCTATATGGCTGCACATAATGTACTGGCCAGCATTGGTGTATTCTTTGGCGCTATGCTAGGCGGATATATTGGCACTGTACTGCC
>JBFHPZ010000540.1:0-1999 GCA_041592495.1 Gammaproteobacteria bacterium
CAGGCTGTCCTGACGTATAAATTCGAATACACTTTCGATAGTTTGTTTATCAGTGTTACTTTTGTAGTTAATTTCAAAGCCGAGATAACAGGATTCCGGATCCATGCGTTCAGCCGGGGGCAAGGCATCAGGCAATGTACTGATATTGACAATCTCTCCCAGGGTACCCAGATAACGCAGAAAAGAAATAGGATCCATACCTTCACGCAAAGAATTACGACCAAAACGCAACGAAATATGCCAGTTATCGTTTTCAACCTGTATGCCCGGTGTTACTCGTTCTACCGGCGTTTCTTGTGATTGAGGTACAGTTGCCGGTATATCAGTTTTGGCACCCACACCCAGTTCTTTCAAACGACTGGTAAGCTCTGCACCTTTAATTTTCAGAACCTCATGCAACTCTTTGCCGCCATTATCAAGTTGGTCGATGAGGTCACTGATATGATCACGACAGGCCAGCAACAAGGCAGTAATGTCATCATTCACCAACATGGAACCAGCACGTAATTTATCGAGCAGGGTTTCGACTCCGTGTGTAAAGGCAACAATTTCATCAAGACCAAACAACCCGGCTGAACCCTTGATAGTATGCGCTGCTCGAAAGATGGCATTCAGTATTTCCTGTTTGTCATCTTCCTGCTCCAAACGCAGCAAGGCATCTTCCATTTCTTCGAGAAGTTCACGGCTTTCTGCAATATAAGTTCGAATAACAGGATCAAGATCCATGCTTATCTCCTTTTGCACCAGATAACACGACAGGGTCATTGAAATAGCTAACAAGATCCATCAATTCGAAAACATCAAGCACCGTGTTACTATGGTCGGTTAGTGATAACGACAGCTGGTGTTCAGCCCTTTCCTTTTTCAGCAACATCAGTAACTGAATTCCGGCACTATCTATTTCCGTAACTTTGGCAAGATTTATTTCCAGTTCCTGCCAGCCATCCTGCAAGGGCATTAGCCTATCTTTTAGCTCTGCAGCATTATAAATAGTCATTTCGCCTTCGATATAGGCAATGCAATTTTGGTTTTTTTCCTCGATTCTTAGCATGACTGGACCTTTCTCCTAATTGCTCAGGGCATAATAAGTTTTGTTACAGCAGTCAGCATTTGATCTGGTTTAAACGGCTTGATTACCCAAGCTTTGACGCCGGCTTCCTTGCCCGCCTCTTTCATGTCGGCGCCCGATTCCGTTGTGAGCATAATGATTGGCGTAAATTTATATGCCGGCATTGTTTTTATTTCTTTAACCATGCTGATGCCATCCATATTCGGCATGTTCACATCACTGATGATCAAATGGATTTTGGTGCCATCCAGTTTGGATAAGCCTTCTTTGCCATCACCGGCTTCGATCACATCATAACCAGCGCCTTTCAAAGCAATTGCAACAACTTCGCGTAACGAACGAGAATCATCAACGATTAATATGGTCTTGGCCACAAACTCATCTCCACTTATTAATCAACTAAAAAAATTCAATATCTTCATGCTCGGGTGATGACACCGCACCACCCTCATGGATTGCCCACTGTTCATGGGTTGTATAACCTTTTTCAAGATTTTTAATTATGGATTCTGCATTAACTGGTATAAGGTCACCTCGTCCACGAGCGGCACGAGATTCTTCAACACAGCCACTGAAGTCCCGAAGTGAATTGCGAACATGGGTTAGTATCTGACTGATCCTGTCTTGAAACTGCAGCGAAACAAGAATGTCTTCAATTTCGGATTTAATACCGATATTACCGTCTCTTAACATATTGGATGATTGCGACAATCCATCCGTAATGTTTTGCATTTTGTCGAGCACCTGATTAACAGTATTTTTTGCTTCACTACCCACTTCCTCATCTTCTTTCACTGATTTCACAGCTTCGTCCAGAGTCGCTTCCATAGCCTCATTAATATTGGCAATTAATACGGAAATCTTTTCGCCGGTCTGGCCTGACTGAACAGACAGCGCCCGCACTTCATCTGCTACAACAGCAAACCCACG
>JBFHPZ010000541.1:0-1974 GCA_041592495.1 Gammaproteobacteria bacterium
TGGTGCAGTTGGATCAAAACCCGCTTTAATACGTAATGACTTGCCGGTTTTGAGCTTCTTAACCAGCTCCTCTTCAACGAGGATTTCTTCGGCGCCGCGCTTGATCAGTTCCAGCGCCTCATCGATGGATGACATTGATAACTCCAGCTAAACACACGTCAGGGCGTGCATACTATAAACTCGTTTGGACATGATTAACCTGAGCAGGGCGTTATACAAGAGCACAGTAATAATGGCAACACATTCAACCATACCATTGAATTATCTATCATATATAAACCTGCTATGGCTTTGGTTGCTCCTTATCGCCTGCTCACCACAGTTTGAGGACGAACATTCATATAAAAACGACCCTGATTCCATTCGTATCACTGCTGTAGGTGACATCATGCTCGGAGGCACATCCGAGCCAGTACTCGAAGCAAAGGGCTACGACCATGCTTTTCGCAGGATGAAGCCCCTATTAATTGATTCAGATATTGTTATAGGCAACCTTGAAGGCCCATTGACGGACAGTGAAACACCTTTTGTCGACAAGGAATATGTTTTTAAATCACCGCCAGACAAGGTGGCGCCAGCACTGAGAAATGCCGGCTTCACCCTGATGAACCTGGCCAACAATCACATCATGGATTACGGCATAGAAGGTGTTGGCGACACCATAAACGCATTAAGAGCAAATAACATACTTACCGTAGGCACTGGCGACAACCTGCGGCTGGCCAGACAAGGAACAATCATCCATATCAAAAACAAGAGGGTGGGATTCCTCAGTTATTCACTCACCTTCCCAAAAGAATTCTGGGCCACCGATCTTAGCCCTGGAACCGCTTTTGGTCACGAACATGAGATTCGAGAAGACATAAATCGCATGAAGAAGGAAGCTGATATTGTGGTTGTATCATTCCACTGGGGCCAGGAAAAGATAACCGAATTACGTGACTATCAACCCTTGCTCGCCCACGCCGCCATTGATGAAGGCGCCAACCTGATTCTTGGCCACCACCCCCATGTGCTGCAGGCTATCGAACAATACCGGCACGGGATCATTCTTTACAGCCTGGGGAATTTTACCTTTGGCTCTTACAGCACAAATGCAATCAATAGCGTAGTAGCCAGCATTAATTTCAGACAAGGTGTTTTTGAATCACTGGAGTTAACACCTATTAATGTCCTGAATATTGATGTCAATTTTCAGCCCAGGAAACTTGAAAATGAGCAGGCATTAGAGGTCATCCAACAGCTCAACAACCTGTCTGAAGCAACCCAAACCCGTCTTAAATTTATTTCAGGGAAGGGTGTATTACATTCAATTAATGATGATTTTTTCAGAACTGCTACACTATCTGATTGAAATTAGTTGGTTTTCAAGCTATTTTATTAAAAAAATCTTTAGATAATTCCGTGAATTACAACAACTTTATAAACAAAGATATTCGAAATCGTCAGCAAACCAGGCGCCACCCTCGCCTGCGCTGGATGATATTGGCCACGGGTTGTGCATTGTTAGGCGTAGTTCTGGCAAATACACATTCCAATTCTGATTCCAGCGATCTGCCGGTCAGCACGGCCATAGAACTGGAAAACATTATCGAAAACCCCGCAACCATTCCCACTGATAACATTGCAAGTATCCGACTGGAATTACCCAAAACAAAACCGGCACCGGCTGAAGATTTATCAGCCAATCCTACGGTCAGCAATGTATTTAAAGCCGAATATAACTGGACTGAGCTTAAAGTTAAAAGCGGTGACAGCCTGTCCATCTTGTTCGACAAAGCCAAAATCAAACCCTCACAACTCATTGAGCTTCTTCAGTTGGGCGACAGCGTTAAAACTTTAACCCGGCTGCATCCCGGTGAAGTCATTAAGATTGAATCGAGTGATGATGGCGATTTGACTGCCCTGCATTATGAACTTGAAAATTTTCAGTATCTGCGCGTGATTAGAACACCGGATGGACTTGCTGCAGAA
>JBFHPZ010000542.1:0-1974 GCA_041592495.1 Gammaproteobacteria bacterium
CCCAAAGGATCATGACAAGCCAGGCAATAATACCGGTCAGCAACTGTGGAGAAGTTACCGCTTCGAGTACGCTGGTCATGCCATCGTCAAACGAGACCAGAAAGCGCGGCGCGAGTATCAACAGGGGATGTAGTAAAAAGAAGATACCCAGCCATTTCCCCACTGTTTTATGTTTCGACATGCTCCAGTCGATATTTGAAAACATGGGAAGATGTTTAAGACGACCTGCCAGCGGAAACTGAATCAAAAATGCCATCATGGCAACCGTATTCAGCAACACAAGTACAGCGGAATAAAATCCCTTGTAATCGATATTCAGTGATCTAGTAGCCAGGTAAGGAATTAAAAGCAGGGCCAGATAAGCCACGAACAGGTATCCTTTTTTAGTCTGGAATACATGACGTACCGGTTCTGGCAGACGTATCGATAAGGAATGCTCATTCATGTTGAATCCTGCATACGAAATTAAATAGTATTTAGGCTTTGCGGGATCCGCATCCGATGCGCCCGCTGAAACCAATAACAGGCAGTTCCCGTTCCTGTTTCGCTATGTAAAAGCCTACAAAAACAAAGTGCAGTAAATGTGCAGAAAGAACGGAGATGTTGAGGGAATCAGGATTCCAAGTGGTATGGATGGGTTTGGGGCAAACTTGATCACATGCAAAAAAATGTGCGCTTGTATTAAGCAACGGGCAGTTTGTGATTTAAGGGCGAGAGAAGTAAGCGGTTACAGAACATTAACGGAATAGCACCATCGAAGCTAATGTCTCGCTGTTGGGCAAGCAAACACTGTCATCTCGAGCGAAGTAGAGAGATCTTAATCTTTGAGAGAGAAATGCTTTCAAGCAGTTAAGATTTCTCGGCAATTGCTCCTGCATTGCGCTACCGCCTACATCCCTGTAGGCGTCGACTTGGTTCGAAATGACAAGCCAAATTACGAATTAATCAATATCACGCAACGGTACAAAATGATTATTTGTCTCTGGTTGCAAGGTGATGTGTTCTATACCATAGGCTTGCGCAAGCCTGGTTCGCAGTGTACTCAAAACAACATCCCATTCGCGAAAATCATTCACTACGACATGAGCCGACAACGCAACTTTGTTGGATGTTAATGACCAGACGTGCAAATCATGTACAGATATGACGCCCTCCATTGAAGCCATATCTTTCCCGATAGTTTCCAATGATAGCCCTGGTGGAACACCAGCCAATAAACCATGAACGGCTTCACGCAGCAGGCGGTAAGTTGAATATAAAATAAGAACGACAATGACCAGAGACAATACAGGGTCGACAATACTCCAGCCAGTAAACATTATTATAATGCCTGACCCTAAAGCAGTAATGGACGCTAGCAGATCCGCCATTACATGTAGTATTGCTGCACGTCGGTTTAGATCGGCTTCACCATGTTTTAGTAGAAATAAAACTAAAACATTGAGCAATAATCCAATGACTGCAACTATCGTTACCGCTTCACCTTTTACATCCAGCGGTTGGGATATGCGTTCAACAGCATGATAAGCTACTGCACTTACCACAACCAGCATAAGTAAGCCATTGGTAAACGCGGCAATAAATTCTGCCAGACCAAACCCGTAAGTGAATCGACGTGTCGGCAAACGATTTGCAAACCATACACCCAGTGAGGCAATCAACAATGCGGTAGTGTCCGTCAGCATATGACCGGCGTCACTCATCAGGGCCAATGAATTTGACCACCAGCCAACGCTTGCTTCCACGAGTGCAAAAAATAGTGTTATGGCTGCAGCAAAATATAAGCTACGTTGACTGGTATTTTCGTGACTGTGATTGTGCATTATTTTGAGTGCTGAATTTTATATATAAATTTCAGTCCGCAACGGCTCGCTTTATTTCACCTTTCAAGTCCGTTCCCGGTGCAATCGTATTATAGATGGTGCCGAATTTTCTTATATTGTCGTGCAATAATGCCAGGCGCCTGTCGGTTTC
>JBFHPZ010000543.1:0-1971 GCA_041592495.1 Gammaproteobacteria bacterium
ATGGTTGGCATAAAGAATTTACTGAAATGAGTTTCATATTCCATTTCTAGAAATGACTCGATACCAAATGCATCGGCAAGATAGTCCTTCCAGTAATGATTGATCATGGTAATCAAATGATGACCTACATGATCTGCGGTTGCATTATCCACTGCACGATTCAAGGAAACGAATACCGAATCGGTATCACCATAAATAACAGAATAGCCTTCATCTTCAATTAAATTCACCGTGTGCTGGATCAATTCATGACCGCGTTTGGTAATGGAACTGGTGAGGCGTGAATCATGCACACGACAACCCGGTGTACCGAGCACGCCGTAAAATGAATTCATGATAATTTTGATCGCCTGGGATAGCGCCTTGTTCTTATCCTGCTTGGCTTTATCCCTGGCCTGCCATAACTCTTTAATAATATCCGGCAAAATATATTCTGATTTGGAGAACCGGGCGCCATCAAATCCGGGGATGGTATTACCCTCTGGCTCCTGCAACGCAGCTATACGCGCATAGGGATCAACCTTGAAGGTGCGAATAATACTCGGGTACAGGCTTTTATAATCCAGCACCAGCACACTGTTATGCATGCCGGGTTGTGAGTTCATGACATATCCACCCGGCGCACTTAATTGTCCTTCATAATCACCAATATTGGGTGCAACATAGCCTTTACGGTGCAGGCGAGGCAAATAGAGATTATCAAAAGCAGCAACCGAGCCACCGATACGATCCATTTCAAGACCGGTGAGGCGAGCACGTTCAATGGCGAAATTAACCAGATCGACTTTTTCAAAAATATCCCACACCAGCTGACAGTCTTCCAGGTTATAGGCGGCCAGTGATGGTTTGTCCTCGTTGAACTGACGTCTGATTTCTTTTGCCTTGAATAAAGGGTCATGAATATTTTCAGCATTCAATCCATCATGAATCAGCTTGCCGCGACCCAGCAACTCACTACCAACCGATTCCAGTGAAAAACTGGCAAAGGAATAGGTCGCACTTTTTAAAGTGTCGATACCATCCAGTACCACCCGACCGGGAATCACCAGAAAATATCGTTCCGATTCATCCTGCGCCTTGCGCCACGCGATTGTTGAGCCTTCACGTCCCATTGCGAAAGGTATTCTTAACTGATCGCATTTGTTCTGTAAAAAACGAAAGTCGAAATTAATCACGTTCCAGCCAATAAATACATCCGGATCCAGTAGCTGCACCCATTCCAGAAAACGTTTTATTAAACCTGTCTCATCGGCAAGATATTCAATGTAATTGTCTTCACCAACGACCGGCTCGTTTTCTCCCAGCATCAACACCCGTTTATGCCCATGGCTTACAAATGCAATGGAAAACAGATCATCTGTGGCGAAATCTGTTTCGATATCAAACGACATCAGTTTAAGCTCAGGCTGATACTCGTCGGGTGTTATTCGCGGATTGACAATGACAGCTGTTGGTTCATCAACATGAATAGAAACCGGGCCGGTCAGGAACCGTTCGGTTAAATAACGTTCTGGAGCTCGAACATCTGATTCGAGACATCGAATATTGTTTTGCTGAAGCACATCCCTGCCACGATACAACAGCTGTTGTGATTTAAAATAGACGCCGGCCATGGCTTCATTTTCAAAGTTTTTTAATTCGAGTGGTTTTATTTCCACATCTGATATGCGTTTTAATAATTCTCCCGCCCTCGACATATCCTGTTGTCGAATAAAAAAGACCACTTGCTGTCCATTTACAACAACTTTAAGAGGCCCGGTTTCGCTCTGAAACCAGAACACGAGCTGAACACCGGTGCTGGTATCGAATGATTGACGCGTCAGGAGAAAGGCTTTAATCACGGAATGACATGCTTTGAAATTTAATGATCGTATTTTAGGGAAGCTCCAAATGCATTTTATATGTCATGCCCAGCAAGATCGAGCAATCTCATGCTTTCTGTCATTCTGAACGAAATCGATACCTATATGG
>JBFHPZ010000544.1:0-1969 GCA_041592495.1 Gammaproteobacteria bacterium
ACGCCACCACCTGCACCTTCGGTATGGTAAGTGTGAATCACCCGTCCCCTGAATGCCGCCAGCGTGTCTTCAACAAAACCGGATTCATTTAACGTGTCGGTATGTATGGCCACCTGAACATCGTATTTTTCGGCGACATTCAAGCAATTATCTATTACAGCCGGCGTCGTGCCCCAGTCTTCATGCAGCTTTAATCCCATAACACCGGCTACCACCTGTTCCTCCAGCGCATCGGGCAAACTCGCATTGCCTTTGCCGAGAAATCCAAAATTCATCGGCAACACATCCGACGCCTGAAGCATACGATGAATATTCCACGGCCCCGGGGTACAGGTTGTTGCATTGGTGCCGGTTGCCGGCCCGGTGCCGCCTCCAATCATGGTGGTCACACCTGACATTAAGGCTTCTTCCACCTGCTGCGGACATATAAAATGAATATGCGCATCAATACCACCCGCGGTCACAATCTGACCTTCGCCGGCAATGGCTTCAGTACCCGGTCCAACAATGATATTCACACCGGGTTGCACATCCGGATTACCGGCTTTACCTATAGCGGTTATGCGGCCATTTTTGATGCCAATATCGGCCTTGATAATACCGGTGTAATCGACAATCAGGGCATTGGTAATAACGGTATCGACCACATCGTTTGCTGTTTTTTGTCCCTGCCCCATACCATCGCGTATGACCTTGCCACCACCAAATTTAACTTCATCGCCATACAACGTTTTATCATCTTCAACCTGAATAAACAGCTCCGTATCACCCAGCCTGACTCTGTCGCCCACTGTCGGGCCATACATTTCTGCATACGCCTGTTTACTTATACGTGACATAGCTCACCTCAGATTGATCCCATGACTTTGCCCTGAAAGCCATATATTTTTTTATCGCCCGCGTATTCAACCAGCTCTATTTCTCTTTCCTGACCAGGCTCGAAACGTACGGCCGTACCTGCCGGAATATTTAAACGATAACCTCTGGTCAGCTCGCGCTGGAAGTGCAATGCGTTATTGGTTTCATAAAAATGATAATGTGAACCGACCTGTATTGGCCTGTCGCCAGTGTTTGATACAACAAGCTTTATTGTCTTGCGGCCGACATTGAGTTCTATATCACCAGTATCCACTTTATATTCACCGGGTATCATATCTGGCTCCTGTTCATACTATCGGCTGATGTACTGTCACCAGCTTGCTACCATCCGGAAATGTGGCTTCAACCTGTACTTCGGGTATCATTTCTGCCACGCCTTCCATTACATCATTTCGTGTCAGCAAGGTGGCGCCATAACTCATTAATTCAGCCACCGTTCTGCCATCACGCGCACCTTCCATAATGGCGGCGCTTATTAACGCGATGGATTCAGGATAATTTAATTTCACACCTCGCTCTTTTCTGCGCTCTGCGAGCAATGCGGCGGTAAAAATAAGTAATTTATCTTTCTCTCTTGGTGTTAATTCCATAATATTGTCCAATCTAAAATTCGTTAGTCATCAGGTTGCCCATATTCTTGGCTTGCACGCTTGACGCACCAGTAATTTTGGCCTTATCAACTGCCAGATTTGTATGAACTGATTGCGAATGATTTCTGCCTGATCTGCCAGTGCACGCACAATTAAAACGTCTTCGATTAATGTTGTACTCAGGCGCAGCTTTTGCTGGACTGATATATTTTCACGTACATATTTCAGTAATTCTTCATTCGCACCGGTTGCCAGCAGGGTTGCTGTTGCAGCAAACCCCTGCATGCCCCATTTGGCATCCAGTAGCTCGCTGCCGCCACAAAACTTCGTACGATCAATGACCAGCGGCACTTTGTCTCGCCAAATCTCAAAGTGCTGCCGAACATTACCATGATTAAATATCTCTCCGCTGGCAGGACGTCCCAGGCACATTATTTCCCAACCAATAAAACTGGCCGCGCGACCCAGATCAATTCGTGTAGACATTCTGGCATTACATC
>JBFHPZ010000545.1:0-1967 GCA_041592495.1 Gammaproteobacteria bacterium
GCCGGTAAAGGCACCACGTTCATGACCGAACAATTCCGATTCCAGCAAATCTTTAGGAATGGCGGCGGTGTTGATGGCAATAAAGGGGCGATCGGCACGCGGACTGTGTCGATGCAGGGCGCGGGCAACCAGTTCCTTACCGGTGCCGGATTCACCGTTAATGAGCACGGTAATATTGGAGCGGGAAAGACGACCAATGGCGCGGAACACTTCCTGCATTGCCGGCGCTTCACCGATGATTTCCGGAGTGTTCTGCTGCAATTTCGTGCTGGCCTTATCGGCGCGCTGTTCGCTTTTCTTGAATGCCCGGCGGGCGAGATCGACTGCCTCGTCAATATCGAAGGGTTTTGGCAGGTATTCAAAAGCACCGCCCTGGTAAGCGGAGACGGCGCTATCAAGATCGGAGTGGGCAGTCATGATAATCACCGGAATATCCGGGTGACTTTCGCTCAATATTTTGAGGAAATCCAGGCCATCCATGCCAGGCATGCGGATGTCGGTAATGATTGTGTCGGGTTTGCTATCGGCAAGTGAATCCAGGGCGGCATCGGCAGTTTCAAAACTACTGACGTACATACCGGCCTGTTTCAGTGCCTTTTCCAGCACCCAGCGAATGGATGGGTCGTCATCAATGACCCAGATGTGCTGCTCAGGCATCTGCAGTCTCCAAAGGTAAATAAATAGTAAAAATGGTTTTGCCTGGTCGGCTGGTAAATTCAATCAGCCCACCATGCTGGTTAATCAATGATTGGGCTATGGATAAGCCCAGTCCGGTACCATCGGCTCGCCCCGTAACCATGGGGTAAAAAATCTGTTCCTGTAGATCCTCCGGAATGCCCGGTCCGTTATCGATAATGTCGGTTTCCAGCACCAGGCGGTGATATTTATGGCCAATGGTGAAGTGTCGTTGTGGCCGGGTTTTAAAGGTAATTTCACCGCCTTCGCCAAGGGCTGAAAGGGCATTACGGGTTATGTTTAATACGGCCTGGATAAGCATGTCCGGGTCAGCCATCAAATCCGGTAAACTCGGGTCATAATCGAGCTTGAAATAAACACCATGGTGACCTTCGGCCTGTACCAGCTGGCGAACGTGCTCCAGGATCTGATGAATATTGATATTGCGTTTTTTCGGTACATTGTTTGGCCCGAGCATACGATCCACCAGTTTTTGCAGGCGATCAGCCTCACCGATGATTATGCCCGTGTATTCACGCAGTTCTTCATTGGGCAATTCACGCTCCAGTAATTGGGCCGCGCCTCTTAATCCTCCAAGAGGATTCTTGATTTCGTGGGCCATACCCCGGACCAGGTTGCGGGTTGCAACCTGCTCATTCAGCAGTTTTTCCTCACGGGCGATGCGCAGGTGTCTGTCCATATGTGAAATTTCCAGCAATAACACCGAATGGTCTTCTTCCAGCTTGAGAGGATTGGCCATGTAATCGATGGTAATTTTTCGGCCAGGAAAAACATCAATCAGGACTTCATGTTCAACAAACGGATGGTAGTTGCTAATGCAATCCTGCAGCCTTGCCATAAATTTTTCGTCAACAAAAATCAGTTTGTCGAGCGACATGTCCTGCGCGCGTTTGTTACTGATATGAAACAGACTTTCACCCGACGGATTCAGATACTGGATGCACAAGTTTGGGTCCAGAAGAATCACTGCGGTGTTCAAATTATCCAGTATGGTGCGTTGTATGCCCGCTATTTGGTCTTGCTGTTTACTCATGAGATGTACCTTGCAAAAATTGAACCAACCAACAATGAAATATCATTGTCAGTGACTATTTTGCGGAAGTGATAAAATATCTAATTTATTCAGTAAGTTATAAGCAATACAGACACCGGATCGTGGTGGCTTGTAAGTGCTTCACTAAGCTTCAGGAAGGAAGATAAAATTGTTGCCTTAAGTGTGCACTATAATGGTGCGTTAAGGCAATGGCGGAATTATTTA
This sequence comes from Gammaproteobacteria bacterium, assembly GCA_041592495.1. Classification (GTDB taxonomy): domain Bacteria; phylum Pseudomonadota; class Gammaproteobacteria; order SZUA-229; family SZUA-229; genus JBFHPZ01. The sequence continues at coordinate 1,955 of JBFHPZ010000545.1, forward strand.
GGTTTTTGATGTA
>JBFHPZ010000546.1:0-1967 GCA_041592495.1 Gammaproteobacteria bacterium
GGCATCTGATAACACGAGTGACTCGGTATCCGGTGCAATTTCGTACACAGTAATACCCATGTCATTAATCATGTTAATGATATCTTCCACCTGTTCGGGATCGACAATTTCTTCGGGCAGGTGGTCATTCACCTCGGAATACGTCAGGTAGCCCTGTTCCTTGCCTTTGGCGATCAGGTCCTTAAGCTGGGACTGGTGGCTATCTTCTTCCGTAGGTGTGTAGGGCAGGTCTTCGTCGCTCATATTCGCCTTTGCGAGTGGTCCAACAAGAATGTGAAACTGAACAAAACATTTTAGCACGCATAAAAACAAGCGGCTACATTAGCCATACATTATTTTTATGAAATACTGCTCTATTTGTATTAGACGAGGCCATTAAATTGAATTTAAATGCCAAAGCTGGCATGGTTGACGCCGTTTAATACCCCAGGAGTAAGCGAAAATGGTTAGTTTACAAACCCCGGTATGTGATTTTGGCTTACCAGCCATTGATTTCACCTTGCCTGGTATTGATGGCAGGGATTGGACACTGGAGCAATGCAAAGGTGCCAAGGGTTTACTGATTATGTTTATTTGTAATCACTGCCCCTATGTCAAGGCAATACGAGAGCGTATTGTGCGTGATACTCGGGAGCTTAAATCCCTGGGTATTAATAGTGTGGCAATCATGTCAAATGATCCCTCGCTGTATGAAGAGGATTCCTTTGAAAATATGAAACTGGTTGCCCGGCAATATGGTTTTGATTTCCCTTATTTGATGGATGAAAGCCAGGCGGTTGCCAGGGCCTATGGAGCAGTCTGTACCCCGGACTTTTTTGGTTATAACGCAGATTTACAATTGCAGTACCGCGGGCGCCTGGATGAAAGTCGCAAGGAGACTGCTTCAGGGGATGTTCGACGTGATTTGTTTGAGGCCATGAAACAGGTTGCAGAAACTGGACGCGGGCCGGAACAGCAGATTCCCAGTATGGGTTGCTCCATTAAATGGAAAGATGAAGGCTGAAACTGGATGCGGCTAAGTGCATGAATTAACAGTGAATAATCTGGTTGATTGCTCGGATTTATTCAGTGAAAAATCCTTAAAAATATTGATTCTTATTATGAATCACCGGGATTCCTGATATTCGCCGGTTGCTGAATCTCGTCAAGTAGGGGACAATAACGCCCCCTTAGTGTCCGGGGAAAAGTGTTTCGTCCCCGATTACAGAAAGAATAAACAAGGGTCATCGCGTGTTACGGGGTGATCATAGAATTTCAAACTTTATTGGAGATATGCCTATGCCATCGCGCAGAGAGCTTGCTAATGCAATCCGTGCTCTGAGTATGGATGCCGTCCAAAAGGCCAATTCAGGTCACCCCGGTGCGCCTATGGGTATGGCGGACATCGCTGAAGTGCTGTGGAACGACCACATGAAGCACAATCCGGGTAACCCTAAATGGGCTGATCGCGACCGTTTCGTATTGTCAAATGGTCATGGTTCCATGCTGATTTACTCACTGCTGCATTTGACCGGTTATGACCTGTCGATGGAAGATCTGAAAAACTTCCGTCAGCTGCATTCCAAGACTCCGGGTCATCCTGAGTATGGTTATGCTCCGGGTGTTGAAACCACGACCGGTCCACTGGGTCAGGGTATTACCAATGCCGTGGGTATGGCGATTGCCGAGAAAGCCCTGGCAGGCCACTTCAACCAGAAAGGTCACAACATCGTTGACCATCACACCTATGTATTCCTGGGTGATGGCTGTTTGATGGAAGGTATTTCTCACGAAGCCTGTTCACTGGCCGGCACACTGGGTCTGGGCAAGCTGATTGCGTTCTGGGATGACAACGGTATTTCTATCGATGGTCACGTAGACGGCTGGTTCACTGACAATACACCAAAACGTTTCGAAGCCTATGGTTGGCACGTTATCCCTGGCGTAGACGGACATGATCCTGCTGCTGTCGCCAAGGCGATTGAAAC
>JBFHPZ010000547.1:0-1961 GCA_041592495.1 Gammaproteobacteria bacterium
GCTTCCATTAAATAGGGCATGAGGATACGGTTAACAAGGAACCCGGGAGAGCTTTTTACTGGGAGTGGTAACTTATCAATCTGTCGACCAAATGCCAGCGCTTTTTTCATGGTCTCATCGTCGGTGGTTTCACCGCGCACAATTTCAACTAGTGGCATAAGGGCAACTGGATTGAAGAAATGGATGCCTACCAGGCGTTCTGGTTTTTCGAGACAGGTGGCCAGTTCCTCCAGGGGAATACTGGACGTATTGGTGCCGAGAATGGCGCCTTCTTTCATTCGTGGCTCAATCTCTTTATAAAGTGTCTGTTTTACATCTTTGTCTTCAAAAATAGCTTCAATGATCAGGTCAGCATGTTCAACACCTATGCCCCTGGTGTCGGGAATTAACCGGTCCATGGATTCACGAATAGAGCGTTTGTCTTTCTTGAATTTCTTTTTGAACATATCCATCGAGCGTTTCATGGTTGCAGCCAGGGCTTCAGCTTTCTGGTCCTGCACGGTGACGCGAAAACCTCTTAATGCGCACCAGGCAGCAATGTCTCCGCCCATTACGCCACCACCAATAACATGTATATGTGCGGGTACAAAATCTTTCTTCTTGCCCTGTGTCTTCAGGTTCTCCTGTAGAAAAAAGACTCTTACCAGGTTTCTCGCAGTATCATTCGTTACCAGGCTGGCAACCGATTCAATTTCCTTTTGTAGCATCTTACGTGGATTGTCCATATGGCTTTGCCACAGGTCGATCATTTTATAAGGGGCAGGGTAGTGTTCCTTCGAAGCTTTTTGTGCAACCTGTTTGCGCATCTGGCTGGCGATGAGAGGTCTCACCAGTCTGTGATTGGCGATGCGATCCTTGAGCGATAACTGTTTTTTAGGTGGGCGTTTAAGGACGAAATAACTTGCAGCTCGTTTTAGCTGACGTTCAGGCACCAGATCATCGACCAGGCCCATCGCTTTTGCAGCGCGTCCCTGAATCATTCTGCCAGTTAGCATTACATTCATACCGGCTAGTGGGCCAGCCTTCTGGATGGCTCTAACCGTACCACCATAACCGGGGTGTATGCCCAGCTTAACTTCGGGTAATCCCACCCGAGTTGATTTGTTGTCGCACATAATACGATAGGTACAGGCGAGTGCGAGTTCCATTCCTCCGCCCAGACAGAAACCATTAATCATCGCAACCGTCGTGCAGGGCAGGCTTTCTATTTTATTCATGATCTCGTGACCACGCGACAGCATGTCAATGGCCTGCTCATGGGTATTGATTTCAGTGAATTCATTAATATCAGCGCCAGCAATAAAACCGTTGCTCTTGTCACTAACGAAGACGATTCCGGCGGGCAGTGACTGAGCCTGTTCATCTATGATCTGGTTAAGTTCGTCGAGTACATCGGAGCGCAGGATATTGGTACTGGAATCGGCAACGTCCAGGTGCAGCCAGCAGATATCGTCATTATCTTTTTCTATGTGCCAGTTTTTATATGACATTTTATTCTCCCTCACGCTCAATCATCATTGCACCACCCTGACCACCACCAATACATAAACTTGCAATACCGCGAACTGCTTTATTGCGCTTAAGTGTGTTTGCAAGGTGTAGTACTATGCGTGCTCCACTGGCACCTACTGGATGGCCAAGACTAATGCCGCCACCATCAACATTCAGTTGTTCATGAGGGATTTCACCGATAGCATCCTTCAGGCCAAGTTCGGTCTTGCAGTACTCCCTGCTTTTCCACGCCTCAAGACAGCCCAGTACCTGGCCAGCAAAAGCTTCATTGATTTCCCAGTAATCAACATCGGCAATTGCCAGTTTGTTTCGTTTTATTATGGGCGCCATTGCGTGTGCGGGGCCAAGTCCCATCTGGCTCGGGTTTAAGCCCGCCCACTCAGAGTCCTTAATTTTTGCCAGTACTGGCAGATTATGTTTTTTCACTGCCTTGTCGGATGCAAGTAGTA
>JBFHPZ010000548.1:0-1955 GCA_041592495.1 Gammaproteobacteria bacterium
AACACAGGCTGCGGCCTTAACTTGAGGTGAATTATGATGATGAAACAACAATCAGGTTTTACACTGATCGAACTGATTATGGTCATTGTGGTGCTTGCGGCACTGGCGGTGACTGCGATTCCGCGTTATGTTGATCTGCAATCACAGGCCCAGCAAGCTGCTGTTGATGGTGTAGCAGGATCGTTGGGGGCAGGTGCCGCTACCAATCTGGCTCAATGTCTTATTGATAGCACTGCTACAACCTGCCTGAATTCAGGTGCACCTACCACTGGCGCACTGAATACTGAAATGGATAACTGCGATGATGTTGCTGGCACCTTACTCGGCGGTTTGCCAACAGGTTACACCATCACTCCCGCTGCCATGACCGCAGCGACAATTGGTGAAGCTACATCCTGTACGTTAACTGGCCCTGGAACCTTAACTGCAAACTTCAATGCCTTAGCTACTCCATAGGCAAACAGAAATACAAGGGCTCACCATGGTGGGCCTTTGTTTTCATATCCTCATGATATGCCAGACCAAACTCACTGGCTTTACGCTTATAGAATTAATCATGGTGCTTGTTGTTCTTGGCGCTATGGCTATTTTTGTATCTCCGCGTTTTTTTCAGCAAACTGAATTTGATACTGCGGCTTTTCAGCAGGAACTCAAAACAGCCATACGATATGCTCACAAACTCAGCATCGCTTCTGGTTGTGAAGTACAAGTTTCATTAACCGCCAATTCCTATGCATTGTTTTATCCGAACAATGCTGATGCCGATTCAGCCACCTGCGACTCACCAACGGCTTTTGGGACAAACCAGATTCCTCACCCGGCCCAAACCGGTTCTTATACAGGTTTGGCACCTGCCGGCATCACTATTGCCAGCTTCGGAAATTTCTATTTCAGCGCACTGGGTGAACCAAGCAACTCCGGCACTATCACGATTAATCCCGGTGGAAGACAAATCGTTATTCAGCCATTGACCGGATTCGTGCAATGAAAGGACGCGAATACAATAAAAACAATCGTGGCTTTACCTTGATCGAAATGATCATCGCCATTGTTGTACTCACGGCTGCAGTTTCCGGAATTTTGTTTGCAATTATGCAAAACATTTCGAAAAGTGCCGACCCCATGATACGCCAGCAAGCCATCATTATTGCCCAGGCTTATCTGGAAGAAATCATGCTCAAGCCATATAACGACCCTGATGGTGGCGAAACCGGCAGTTGTGAAGAAGGCGCCGGCAATCGTATTCAGTTTGATGATGTAGCCGATTATGACTGTATTAATGATACCGCAGGCGCTATTGACCAGTTTGGAAACAGCCTTGCCGGACTTGGTGCCTACAATGTTTCTGTGTCTGTGAGCAGCACCAATATCGGCGCACCCGCAGTAGCTGCCAGACGTATTGATGTGACTGTTACTCACGACATCCAGTCAATCAACATCAGTATTACCGGTTATCGCTCGAGTTATTACTAGACATGTTTAATCACATTCAACATCATCCTGTACATCAGTCAAAGGGCTTCACCCTGATTGAGCTGGTGATGGTGATTGTGCTCACAGGCATTTTAGCCACGGTTGCTTCGGTATTTATTGTGGGTCCCATCGAAGGTTTCGTCGATTCGAACCGCCGCGCCGAGCTGGTGGATATTGCAGAAACAGCATTACATCGCATGTCCCGAGAAACCCGCCACGCGCTTCCCAACAGCGTTCGTATTGCCAATAATGGAACACGTTTCGCCATTGAATTTTTACGCACATCCACCGGTGGTCGCTATCGTGCCTTGCCGGCATCTGTCGGTGTCAGTGACCCCCTGGATTTCACTGTGAATACGGATAGTTTCGATATACTCGGTGGATTGCCTGCATTTAATCAGGTCGACACTGCAGGCGGAACCGGGCGTGCCGCCTGTCTTAACAACACGGTGGATTGTCTGGTCATTTACAATACCGGCACA
>JBFHPZ010000549.1:0-1955 GCA_041592495.1 Gammaproteobacteria bacterium
AGCGGGCTTCCAGGGCATGGTGGGCGGCGCTGTGGCCATTGACCAGATGGGCAGCGCCGCTGCCGCTGCCCCAGTGTTCAGCGCCCCTGATCAGGGCGCGTTTTATGTCGGGATGATTGGCGAGACCAAGGTAATCGTTGCTGCAAAAATTCAGCAGCTTGCGGCCATCGATAATGATCTCGGCACCCTGGGGCGACTGGGTGATGCGCCGCCGGCGGTAGAGGTTCTGGTTCTGGAGTTGCTGTAATTCCTGATGCAGGTTTTTCATGGTTTGGATTATGTAAAAGAAAACGCCAATGAACGCGAATAAACGCAAATATTTTTATGCTGTTGCTTAGATAACCTGGATTTTCTTCAGGCTCGGTATTGTTAAGTTATAGCGTAGGTGCGAATTCATTCGCACAAAATACCTGGCATTCATCAGTTGTTGTCCGAATGAATTCGGACATACAAAACAGATATTTGCGTTTATTTGCGACTTCTTCTGTCACCCGTGACAAGCATCCGCATGGAATGCTTCAGTATCTTCAGTGGTCGACGGATGAATGCCCAGTCGCTGGAACAGGGCCAGGTCATCATTGGTTTCGCAATTTTCCGTGGTCAGCAGTTTCTCACCATAGAAAATGGAATTGGCACCGGCAAAGAAACACAGGGCCTGCATTTCATCGCTCATTTCGTGGCGACCGGCGGACAAACGCACCTGGGATTTGGGCATCAGGATACGGGCCACGGCAATGGATTTGACGAAATCGATGGGGTCGATTTTGTCCGCACCATATAAAGGTGTGCCTTCGATCTGCACCAGCATATTAATGGGCACGCTTTGCGGATGCTGGGGCATGTTGGCTAACTGCTGCAACATGGAAGCGCGATCCGTCGGGGTTTCGCCCATGCCCAGGATGCCACCGCTGCACACATTGATGCCGTTATCGCGCACATGCTTCAGGGTATCGATACGGTCCTGGAAAGTGCGGGTGGTAATCACATTGCCATAAAACTCCGGCGAGGTATCGAGATTATGATTGTAATAATCCAGCCCGGCCTGTTTCAGGCGCTGGCTTTGTTTTTCGGTGAGCATGCCTAAAGTCACGCAGGTTTCCATGCCCAGGCCTTTGACCGCCTTGATCATGTCGATGACCTTGTCCAGGTTTTTGTCCGTGGGATTGCGCCAGGCGGCACCCATGCAAAAACGGGTCGAACCCTTGGATTTTGCGGCTTTGGCTTTTTCAATGACTTCATCCACCGGTAACAGGCGCTCGCGCTCCAGCTCGGTTTTGTGATGGGCGCTTTGCGAACAATAGCCGCAGTCTTCGGCGCAGGCACCGGTTTTGATGCTCAGCAATGAGCTAATCTGCACTTCATTGGGGTCGAAGTTTTCGCGATGAATGCTGTGGGCTTGGAACAGCAAATCATTGAAGGGAATTTCAAACATTGCCCGGATTTCATCCAGGGTCCAGTCGTGTTTTAGTGCCTGCATGGGAAAAAGTACTTGAAGTCAGTTTGTAAGTGGGTGTTAATAATACCGTCTTTCGGTCACTTTCAACAGGGAAGCGTCAGTGCTAAAAGGATTTCTGCGTCAACTTTATCCCCCGGTTTGTGTTCTGTGCGGTAGTACACACTGTGAAAACCGCGATTTGTGTGCCGCCTGTGAGGCGGATTTACACATCAATCACCACGCCTGTTGTATGTGCGCCATACCCTTGCCGGGCGATATGCCATCGGCTTTGTGTGGCCAGTGTTTGCAACGCAAGCCCAACTTTGATCTGGCCTGGAGCCCCTTCATCTATGCCCAGCCCCTTGAATGGATGATTCATCAGCTCAAGTTCAATGCTAAGCTAGCTTTTGGCCGGGTATTGGGGAATTTGGCGGTACAACATCTGCCGGACTGGCTGGAAAAACCCGATTGTATTATTCCTGGTCCCCTACATCCACGGCGCTTACGTGAACGGGGATTC
>JBFHPZ010000550.1:0-1936 GCA_041592495.1 Gammaproteobacteria bacterium
CTCGATCATGCTGTTAAAGATCACTGCTCGGGGCAGACCGACGATTATAACAAATTCCAGTGACTTGTCACCAGACTTCGTCTCCCTCCGTCGCTTTACTGTTTGCCTTTCCCGGCAAAGAGGCGCGCATTATATAGACTTCTGGATAAAGCTCAAGTCCCTTGAGCAAAAATTTTCACATTCCTGTCACAAACTTTTCAGGCCAGTGTAATTCTGGCGAATTTACGCTTACCCACCTGATACACATGACAGCTTCCCACCTTCATTTTCAGATTGGTATCTTGGATTTTCTCACCATCAATCTTGACCCCACCTTGCTTAATCATACGCATAGCATCAGACGTGCTGCTGGTTAAATCCGCCATTTTCAGCAGGTTGGCGATGGCCAATTCACCGTTTTCTGTCTGCAGGATTAATTCTGGCATTTCATCTGGCATGGCGCCCTTCTGGAAACGAGCGATAAAACTTTCTCTTGCTTTGTTCGCTGCTGATTCATCATGAAAACGCGCAATAATTTCTTCCGCCAGTTTAAATTTGATATCCCGTGGGTTCGCACCCTTATCAATATCATTTTTAAATGATTCAATTTCTGCGGTTGGCCGAAAACTCAATAACTCGAAATAACGCCACATGAGTTCATCGGAGATAGACATAATCTTGCCGAACATGTCATCCGGCGATTCGTGCACACCAATGTAGTTATTCAGGGACTTGGACATTTTCTGCACGCCGTCCAGACCTTCCAGGATAGGCATCATGAGCACAACTTGCGGCTCCTGGCCAAATTGCTTCTGCAATTCACGCCCCATAAGCAGATTGAACTTTTGATCGGTTCCGCCCAGTTCCACATCGGCTTTTAGTTCAACCGAGTCATACCCCTGAATCAAAGGATACAAAAACTCATGGATAGCGATAGGCTGATTCGTACCGTAACGCTTGCTGAAATCATCACGCTCCAGCATACGCGCCACTGTATGACGTGACGCCAGAGAAATAAGATCTGCGGCATCCATCTTGCCCATCCAGCTGGAATTGAACATCACCAGGGTTTTTTCCGGCTCCAGGATTTTGAAAATCTGCTCTTCATAAGACTTGGCATTTTCAATGACCTGATCACGGGTCAGTGGCGGCCGTGTGGCGCTTTTACCGGTGGGATCGCCTATCATGCCGGTGAAATCACCTATCAGAAAGATGACTTCGTGACCCAGGTCCTGGAATTGGCGCAGTTTGTTTAATAAAACAGTATGCCCAAGATGCAAATCAGGCGCAGTAGGATCAAAACCCGCTTTAATTCGTAGTGACTTGCCGGTTTTGAGCTTTTTAACCAGCTCTTCTTCGACAAGGATTTCTTCGGCGCCGCGCTTGATCAGTTCCAGCGCCTCATCGATAGATGACATTGATAACTCCAGCTAAACACACGCAATAGCGTGCGTGATATAAACTTGTTACGACATGATTAACCTGAGCAGGGCGTTATACAAGAGCACAGTAATAATGGCAATACATTCAACCATTACACAACAATATCTACCATTGGTAAGCCTGCTATGGCTTTGGTCGTTATTGACCGCCTGCTCACCGCAACCTGGAGATGATCATGCATACAGAAACAACCCAAACATCATCCGCATCACTGCCGTCGGTGACATCATGCTAGGCGGCACTTCCGAACCTGTTCTTGAAGAAAAAGGCTATGACTATGCTTTTGGCAAGGTAAAGACTCTGTTACATGATGCAGATATCGTTATCGGCAATCTTGAAGGTCCATTGACGAACTGTGACACGCCCTATTTCGATAAGGAATACATTTTTAAGTCGCCGCCCGACAAGGTCGCACCAGCACTGAGAAACGCCGGCTTCACCCTGATGAATCTGGCCAACAATCACATTATGGATTACGGCAAGGAAGGCGTTGCCGACACTATCCAGGCATTGC
>JBFHPZ010000551.1:0-1921 GCA_041592495.1 Gammaproteobacteria bacterium
CTGGCGATAAACAGAGGAGCGCGATCGAACAATGGCTTAAGCCACCAGGTGATCAAAATTGCCAGCCAGTTGTCTTCATAAAACACCAGGCTAAGCGCCACATAAACAATTACAGCTGGAATAAACCAGCTTAGGAATAATATGCTCCACCAGGATTTTGCCATCATGAAGCCCAGATCAATGGACTCCCAGGTATTCCTGACCCGTGGTTTAATTTGTATCCTGCTGAGATCCACGGCCAGTTCTTTTCCCAAGGAAGAAACAATAAATAAAAACCGCTATCCAGAAGAAAGCGCCGACAGAATATTTGATATTAACTGGCACTTCTGTACTCGATGACCAGAACGCTTCCAGAAATGCAGCCATCACCAACATCAATGTGGTTCCGTAAATAATTTTTACTGCTTCGCGACTGGCATTCTGTAGTGCAGCGATGCGCGAATAGGGTCCAGGGTCAATCAGCGCAAAGCCAATCTTAAGGCCGGCAGCGCCACTGAATACGATAGCAGTTAATTCAAAAGCACCGTGTCCTACGACAAACGGGAAAAACGTATGCACATAACCGATATTGCTGATATGGCCCGCAGTCGCACCTATCATTAAGCCGTTATAAAACATGAAGAAGGCGGAACCTATTCCAAACAGGATTCCACCTGCAAATGACTGAAAACTGATACCAATATTATTTTTAATATAAAAACCGAACATCATCAGATCAGTGTCGGATTCGCGCTCACGACCCAGTGCTTTTGAGGCCGGATCGTACATGTGTTCATATTCACGTACACTATCAGGCGGCATAATGCTGTAAATCATTTCGCTATTGAAGTAACAGAGAACAAACATAAACAGGCCAGGCAATAGAAACAAGGCCAGCGACCACCAGATATAAGTTGCGTTGTCACGCAAGGCACCCGGGAAATCCGCAATAAGAAATTTCAGAATCTGGAAATTGAATTTTGGATTATTCCTGTATAAACGATGGTGACTTTTAAGCACCAGTTGATTGAGTCGATCAATTAAATAAGGGCTGTAACGTCGATGCTTGGCAATAGCCAGATGATGACAAACCTGCCGATAATCCTGTGGAAAATTGGTAACCTCTTCCGATTTTCCCTGTTCAATAAACTGCTCGAGTTTCTCCCACAAATTTTTATATTCTGATTCAAAATCCTGCTGCTTCATCGGACCCCCAGCAGCCAGTTACCTACACCACGCAGGTAATTGATATTTTTTTCAGGTTCAAGATGGGTAATGTCTGCAAGAATATTCGCCAGTTCTTTCTGTCGATCATAAGATAAATCTTTATGGCGTTCGGTAAAACTGATAATGGCTATTTGATCTTCCAGGGACAGGGGAATGGATGGTGGCTGGGGCAGACAAGCAGGTAATTCGGCATGTTGCCTGGTTTCGGATTTATAAATAACCAGCGAACCAACGGCAAGGTCTCCCAAGCGCTGAAATTTGCTGCTTAAAACCATGCTTAATAATCCGCCAAGGTAACCGAATGGCATAAAGTCAGCAAAGCGAAGTAAATTACGAATGATGGATGCGCCCCAGTTTATCGGAGTGAGATCATCATTGACCACCGTCAGCCCCATGTATTTTTTACCAATGGTCTGACCGTTGTTATACACTTCAAACAACACGGGATAGAACCATTCAAGTATAAAAGACAACAACAGAATGATACCGATACCGGTATCGCCCGCAAATATCAAAACCATCCAGATGATGGTAAGCATCACCGACCTGATGGTTACGTCGATAGAATAGGCAATGGCCCGGGATACCGGGCCAGCCAGTTGCGCCTGTAAATCAATGCCCTCCGGTGTTTCGACCAGATACACCGTATCTAATTGCCTCATGTTATATGAACAGTTCTAGCTAATGGTTTGTTGTTCGGCACCAAACATATTGC
>JBFHPZ010000552.1:0-1921 GCA_041592495.1 Gammaproteobacteria bacterium
TTCAAACGCTCATGCGAGAAAGCCGGTATTTTAACCGAAATCCGCCGCCGTGAGGCCTATGAAAAACCCACAACAGAACGCAAGCGTAAAGCTGCGGCTGCTGTAAAGCGTCACCTGAAGAAGGTTTCCAAAGATAGAGATCGTTTGAATCGCAATCCCCATCGTCGTCGCTAGAATCCATTAGTCATGAGTACTGCACCTTTAAAACAGCGCATTCAGGATGAAATGAAAGCCGCCATGAAAGGTGGTGACAAGCCGCGCCTGGGTACCATTCGCCTGATTCTGTCTGCCATCAAGCAGATCGAGGTGGATGAACGCATTGAGCTGGATGACAATCGTATACTGGCAGTACTCGACAAAATGGTAAAGCAACGGCGTGAATCCGCCAGCCAGTATGAACAGGCTGGTCGCGATGATTTGCTGCAGCAGGAAAACTTCGAAATCACAGTGCTGCAGGATTTTATGCCCGCGGCACTCAGTGATGATGAAATCAATGCCATGATTGAAGAAGCCATCAGCAGCAGCGGCGCCAGCTCCATCAAGGATATGGGTAAGGTCATGGGCCAGCTCAAATCCAAAATGCAAGGCCGTGCCGATATGGGCATGGTGAGCGACAAGATAAAAACCCGCCTCAACGCAGCCTGAATCGCTGTGTGTCGCCCGGGAAAATGACTGGGGCATGATTGCAGGACCTGATTCCCAGCCTGCATACATCACCATAATCAAACCGTACAGAGCACAACATGACAGAATTAAAAAACGACCGCTTTCTTCGCGCTCTGTTAAAACAACCGGTTGATCGCACCCCTATCTGGATTATGCGCCAGGCTGGACGTTACCTGCCTGAATATCGCGCAACCCGCGAAAAAGCCGGCGATTTCATGACACTGTGTACCACGCCCGATCTGGCTTGCGAAGTTACCCTGCAACCCCTGGAGCGTTTCGATCTCGACGCTGCAATTTTATTTTCCGACATTCTTACCATACCCGATGCCATGGGACTGGGACTTTATTTTGAAGAAGGCGAAGGCCCCAAATTCGAACGTCCGATTCGCACGGCTAAAGATATCGACAATTTACCCATTCCCGACCCGGAAGATGAACTGCGTTATGTCATGGATGCAGTTCGCACCATCAAACGGGAACTGGATGGCCGTGTACCCCTGATCGGTTTTTCCGGCAGCCCCTGGACTTTGGCCACCTACATGATTGAGGGCGGTAGCAGCAAAACATTCAGCCGCTCCAAAACCATGTTGTTTGAACAGCCACAACTGGCGCATCAGTTACTCGGTAAAATTGCAGATTCAGTTACCAGTTACCTGAATGCTCAGGTTGCAGCCGGTGCCCAGGCATTGATGATATTTGATACCTGGGGCGGCAATCTGGCCCATCATCATTATCTGGCATTTTCACTGGCGTATATGCAACAGATCGTATCTAAACTGACCCGCGACAATGACGGCCGCAAGGTTCCGGTTATCCTGTTCACCAAAGGTGGCGGTCAATGGTTAAATGCCATGGCGGATAGTGGTTGTGATGCACTGGGACTGGACTGGACAACAGATATTGGCTTTGCCCGGGAACAGGTTGGTGATCGCGTTGCATTACAGGGCAATATGGATCCATGCACCTTGCATGCTTCACCTGAGGCCATTCGTGAAGAAGCTGCACGCATCCTGAAATCCTATGGCAATGGCAGCGGCCATGTCTTCAATCTGGGTCATGGCATTACACCGGATATAAATCCGGAGCACGTTGCTGCGCTGGTCAACTCAGTGCATGAACTAAGTGCACCCTATCACCGCTAACTTTATTGCTCACGAATGCAATAAATTTCCTGTCGGAAACTTACTAACAGCATTATTTACGTAAAGACTATGCGCCCACTTTTGAAAAAAATGGGCGCATTAACAAGATTAAA
>JBFHPZ010000553.1:0-1913 GCA_041592495.1 Gammaproteobacteria bacterium
AAATGAAGTTGATTGGCACCTTGTCAATCAGCACGCCGCTTATTCAGGTCATTGTTGCATTTGCACTGTCCGGTATTATTTATCTCGCCACCATGCAAGGTACGGAACAGATCATAACCGTGGGGACATTCATGTCGTTTATGACGGCCTTAATGATGTTGTTTGCACCCATTAAACATTTAACCACTGTGAATTCTGTGTTGCAGCGTGGGATTGCAGCTGCAGACAGTGTTTTTGAAATACTGGATACTGATGTTGAACATGATGTAGGTACTTATCAGGCATCACGTGTTAGCGGCAAATTAGAATTTAAAGACGTCGGTTTTAGTTATAAGGAAGATAAAAGCCAACCCGTTCTTAAATCGGTGAACCTGTTAATCGAACCTGGTAAAACAGTTGCATTTGTAGGTCGCTCAGGCAGTGGTAAATCAACACTGGTGAACTTGCTGCCCAGGTTATACGATACTTTCTCTGGTGAAATATTACTGGATGATAAGGATACCCGCGAATATACATTAACCAGTTTGCGTGACCAGATTGCCTATGTAGGACAGGAAATCGTTTTATTTAATGATACCGTGGCCCATAACATAGCCTATGGCCGATTGCATGATGTGACGGAAGAACAAATTATATCGGCGGCCAGGTCTGCACACGCCTATGAATTTATTGAACGCATGCCCGATGGTTTACAAACCATGGTGGGTGAGAAGGGTGTTATGTTATCCGGCGGTCAACGCCAGCGTATTGCAATAGCGCGGGCATTGTTGAAAAACGCGCCTGTTTTGATAATGGATGAAGCAACATCCGCACTGGATACAGAATCAGAGCGCTATATCCAGGCTGCTCTGGAAGAGTTATTGAAAAATCGTACAACACTGGTCATTGCGCATCGCCTTTCTACCATTGAAAAAGCAGATTTGATTGTAGTAATGGACGACGGTGAAATTGTTGAAACTGGTAATCATCAGGAATTATTAAGTCGCAATGGTCATTATGCCAGCCTGCATCGATTACAGTTTTCCGAACCTGCGCCATTGGCTAGTGCGAATGAAACGACTTGATCACTACTGGTATAGCCGGAATGTGATTGCCTGGTTAATGCTGCCCCTGGCAGGTCTCTATTGTACTCTGGGCTACATACGTCGATGGTTGTATGCCACAGGCGTACTTAAACAAATCAAAGCAACTTTACCTGTAATCATTGTTGGCAACATCACGGTTGGCGGCACAGGTAAAACCCCATTCCTGATTTACCTTTGTCAGTATTTAAAAAGCCTTGGTTTAAAACCCGGCATTATCAGTCGTGGTTATGGCGGGCAGTCGAAACACTATCCATTATGCGTCACAGATGAGGTGACAGTACATCAAGTCGGTGATGAACCTTTTATGATTGCACAACGCACTGCCTGCCCGGTTGTTGTGGGTCCTGATCGTGTTGCGGATATCGCGTTATTGCAGGACAAATATCAATGTGATGTGGTGATTGCCGATGACGGCATGCAGCATTATCGTTTGCATCGTGATGCTGAAATCGCCGTTGTGGATGCGAACCGGCAATTTGGGAATGGTTTCTGCTTACCTGCCGGCCCCTTGCGTGAACCACTAAGCCGATTAAAATCGGTTGATATGATTATTAGTAATGGTGGTAAGGAAAATCAGCTGTCATTTCAAGTGACTGCCAATGATCTTGTGTCCCTCATGAACAATGACAAGACAAAATCTCTGGCGAAGTTCAGTGGCCAGAATGTGCATGCTGTTGCCGGAATAGGCAACCCTCAACGCTTCTTTGATTTGCTTTCTTCATACGACATAAATCTGATTACTCATGCTTTTCCTGATCACCATGTTTATAAACCATCAGACTTCATGTTTTCTGATGGCTTACCCATTCTGATGACGGAAAAAGATGC
>JBFHPZ010000554.1:0-1908 GCA_041592495.1 Gammaproteobacteria bacterium
CGACGAGACCGATTCCGGTCTCGATATCGACGCCCTCAAGGACGTTGCCGAGGGGGTGAATTCGCTGCGAAACAAGGATCGGGCGATGATCGTCGTGACCCACTACCAGCGGCTGCTGAACACTCCATGCTGCTGGATGAGCAGGCACGGACTCGGCAACGGGTGCTGGAGCTGTGGCAAAACATACGCTTGCTGAAGACCCGTCATGAGCAATTGCAACTGGCATTGAATTATCGTGAATTGTCACTGGACCGCAATCGTGCACTGTATGAAATGGAAGTGGCGACAAACCTGGGAGATGCACTGGCAGCTATATCCGAGGTGCGTTATCAACAGGCTAAAACTGATTTCGAACTGGCCCTGGCCTGGATGGAATTGCAACTGTTAACCGAAAATAAAATTGAGACAGGTGATACACAATGAACCGCCTGAGAATTATTGCATTATTAACATTACTGCTTCCCGCTACCGGTAGTTTTGCAGAAGAAATACAGGGTACGCTGGTATGGGGTCAACGGCTGATACTCGGCTTTCCCGTTACTGGCGTGATATCCGAACTGAATGTACAGGCTGGCAGTGTGGTAAAACAAAAACAGCTACTGGCCAGACTGGATAAGGTGCCATTTGCTAGTCGCGTTAAAAAAGCACAGTCGGCCATTGATAAGCTGGAGCCGATGATTTTCGATGCCCAGCAGGATTTTGATCAGGCGCAGGAGCTGTATGATCGCACTGTATTATCAGAAGTAGAGTTGCAAAAAACCGAAGTAAAACTCAAAGGACTAAAAGCAGAGCAGGCGATGGCCAGAGCCGAACTGGAATTGATGCAATGGCAGCAGAAACAGTCACAATTGATTGCACCCTTCGATGGTATTGTTATTCAAAGTAATCTGATCCAGGGCATGATTATTTCCGAAGAAAACCAGTCGGACTTTCGTATCGAACTGGCTCGGGCTGGCTTGATGCAGGTGCAGCTCAAGGTGACAGCCGACACATTGGCGACTATAACTATGAATCAGCAGGTAAAAGTTGTGGTTGGTGGCGATAGCTATAATGCAAGCGTCAAACGAATTGAACCTGTACCTGATACCAGTGGCATGCACAGTGTGCAGGTGGAATTCGCTTATCCGTCAAATCGTTCGTATATTGCACGACAGGCAGCCAAAGTGGTTTTTTAATGTTATGCAGGCATTACATTATCAGTGGTCTTGTGCAGGGCGTTTTTTACCGTGCCAGCGCACAGGAACAGGCGCGGCTTCTTGGTCTTAAAGGTTGGGTGAAAAATTTACGCGATGGTCGCGTAGAAGCAGTTGCCTGCGGAGATGAACAACAACTTGCCCGGTATGAATCATGGTTGCGACAGGGGCCACCAATGGCGCAGGTGAAAAACCTGGATATTCATGATCTGGCACATGAAACCTTCGATGATTTCAGCGTGCATTATTGACCGGCTTGGTAATCATTATTGAATCGCCTATTATCTTAAGATGCTCTGATTAGGCTGAGCTTCTCAAAAAAATCGTATCAAACTGTAATTAAAGAAAGGGGATGTCATGTCAAACGAAGGCTATCATGAACCGATTAAGGAACTATCCGATGAAACTCGCGATATGCACCGGGCCATTGTATCGTTGATGGAAGAGCTGGAAGCGGTGGACTGGTATAACCAGCGCGCTGACGCTTGCAAGGATAAGGAGCTAAAAGCCATTCTTGAGCATAATCGGGACGAAGAAAAAGAACATGCCGCCATGGTGCTGGAATGGATTCGTCGCCAGGATCCGACATTTTCCAAAGAGCTCAAAGATTATTTATTTACCAAAAAGCCCATTGCACACAAGTAATGCAATCCGGGCTTGCGGTTAGTAAATAATATCCTGAGGAACATCAGCCTGTTGTTTTCAGGACATATAA
>JBFHPZ010000555.1:0-1905 GCA_041592495.1 Gammaproteobacteria bacterium
ATAGATACTGCAAAGCAAATTGTTGAAATCGGCAGCGGAAAGAAATTTCAATATGATCGTTGCATTGTATCACCGGGGATTGATTTTCGTTGGGATACCATCGAGGGCTATAACGAAACTGTCGCTGAAACACTGCCCCATTCCTATCAGGCAGGACCACAAACACTTACATTAAAAAAACAACTGGAAGCTATGCCAGATGGCGGCAAAGTTATAATTGCACCTCCAGCCAATCCATTCCGTTGTCCACCAGCACCATATGAACGCGCATCACAAATTGCCTACTATTTAAAAGCGCACAAACCCAAATCAAAAATTATTATTCTTGATGCAAAAGATTCATTCACTAAAGATAAATTATTCATGGCCGGCTGGAAACGCCATTATGGATATGGCACCGAGCAAAGCATGATTGAATGGGTCAGCCTGACACAGGGCGGTAACATTCAAGGTGTTGATGCCAAGAAGAAAACCGTCATAGCAACCGCAGGTGATTTCAATGCAGATGTTATCAATATCATTCCACCTCAAAAAGCAGGTAAGCTGGCGTTTAATACCGGCCTCACCAATGACAGCGGCTGGTGTCCTGTCGATCAACTAACATTTGAATCCAGTCTTCATAAAAACATCCATGTGATCGGTGACAGTGCTCTTGCAGGTCCCTTGCCCAAATCCGGTTATGCTGCCAATTCCGAGGCCAAGGTATGCGCATCGGCCATTGTTTCATTGTTCAATAACCTGGAGCCTTTACAACCTTCGCTGATTAATACCTGTTACAGCCTTATTGCGCCGAATGATGCTATTAGCGTCGCCATGGTTTATGGATTTGAAAACGGTAAAATCATCAAAAAAGAAGGCTCAGGCGGCTTAACACCGGAAGATGCCAGCGATGACATGCGTAAACGAGAAGCTGCATATGCACATTCCTGGTTCAATAACATTACCCATGATATTTTTGGTTAAACTGGCAACCATGGACAACACAATAGTCTTTAAATTCTGTTTGACCCTGTTCATTTTATTACCACTTAACAGCTATGCACTTAATCCAGCCGATCTGGAAATGGGTGAAGAGATCAATGAAGTTTGCGCCGGTTGCCATGGGGAATATGCTGAAGGCGGTAAAGATGGTGAATACCCTCGCCTTGCCGGTTTACCTGTTAAATACATAGAACGTCAGTTACATTTATTCCGCGATCGTAAACGTCCCAACATGCCCATGGTGCAATACGTTGATGAACGTCAGACACCAGATCAGGAAATACTGGATATTTCAACCTACCTGAATAAAATCACGCTTTTGACCAAACTGCCTCCTGCAAAAGAAGGCGAAGAATTCGACGCATATGAACGCATGTTGTTAACCAAACAAATGTTGAACATTGCAAGAGTTGAAGGCGATCACGAGGCCGGCAAAAAACTTTACAAAAGAGAATGCCGTAGTTGTCATGGTCGGAATGGCGAAGGCGATGAAGAAAAAGCCGTACCCATGCTCACAGGGCAATACACCAAATACCTAAAAAAACAGGTAAAAATGTTCAAGGATAAACAGCGTATTCACGACCCAGATGCACCGGACGAAGAATTTCTTTCCCTGTTCACTGAAGAACAGCTACATAATATATTTGCCTATCTTTCTATAGTGGATGACGAATAAGTAACAACATGCCAATTCAAAAAAGCACTGAAGCCTGGATTCGGGATTTATTCACCAACATAGACAATAAAAACACGGAAGGTTTTGCCAGCTTTCTTACCGATGACGTTAAGTTTCGTTTCGGCAACATGCCAATAACCCAGAGCAAACCTTCTGTTACAGATCAGGTCAGCCATTTCTTCAATAGCATCAAGGCTCTCAGGCACAGTATTGAAGAATTAAAACTACTGGGAGATACCATCCTGTGC
>JBFHPZ010000556.1:0-1889 GCA_041592495.1 Gammaproteobacteria bacterium
ACCGGGAAAATGACATTCAAAGAACCATAGATTCGGGTTTATGTCGAGTTCAGCCCTGATTTCGCCTTTATCATAGGCACCGCCCTCATTATGGATATGGACGATACGATCAAGCATGAGCATGTTGGGTACTGGCAATTGGGCATTACCGGGTCCAAAAAGTTCTCCATGGCCGCATTTTAGCAATTCATCTAATGTGAATGAATGTTGATTCATCATAAGCAGGTAATACCTTGTGTTTTTTTGCCAGTGATACTGCGGCGTGCATTGTAGCGGAAATGGGCGCGGGATGGTAATGCGTTCGGTCAAGACTATGAATAAGGATGAGCAGAAACCAAACAGGGCCGGTTTATTGTCCGGCCCTGTTGGTTATTTTTCAGTGTGAGGATTAATCAGTAAAAAATTGCTGATTAAATTTAACCGTGCCAGTGAGAGTGGAATCTTGAGGGCTGGCCTTGATTTCAAACTTCAGGGTTTCCTGGTGGCTGACCTGCGCCTGGGCAATATAGTAAATGGCTTCGCCATCGACAATTTCACGGAATTCCAGACTCTTTACCTGGCCGGTCAGGTTGCTGGCAAAGCCTTCAATTTTTGCTTTCACCGGCATGGTTTTGTTATCGGGCAGGCGTTTGAGTACGGTGATGTTTACAACCATGCGATTGTTACGACGGGTGATTTGATAAGCCTTGGCAATTTCCGGTGTCAGGGTATCACTGCGAAAAGCGTTGTAATGAATGACATAGTCACCGAAATTCATTGCGTTTTCGGCGTAGGCGCTGGAAAGCACGCTGCTGAGGATAACCATGAAGCCGCAAAGGAATGTTTTTATTAGATTCATAATTGGTCTCTCTTTTCTGGCTTGTCGACATTTACAGTATAAAGATAAATATGGCAGGCTTACAATGATCTTGTTGTCATGCGATGTTTTAATTTTCTGTAGCCAACAAGTTATTGAAAATAAACCTTAATTTGCTTTCTATTTTTCTTTATAAGCCGGCAAGATAAACAATTATGTTATTCTCCACTTCTTTATATCTATAGTTCATATCCCAGATATCTGTTGCTTTCGATATGTACCTTAAACAATATTTTCTGTGAACTTATATCTGAGCCCTGTGTTATTTTATGGTGAATATTGAGTTAAAAGTCCCAAGACTGTCATGCTGTCAAACGAGCCCGAAAATATAAATCCCGAATTTGATTCCTCCCTCCTCAAGCATCTGGTTCCGCTACGGGAATTGCAGGAGGAAGGGCGTTCCATGATGTTGAATAAATCCCGTGTAATTCGCCTGTTGCCAGGTGAGGATTTATCAGGCAACGAAGAACATCGCTGGTTGTTTTATTTACTGGAAGGCAAGCTCAGCATGGTTGAACGGGGTAAAGAGCCGTTTCTGCTGAAATCCGTTGATCCCCGTGCGCATCATCCCCTGTTTTCGGAGCGGGATCATAAATTACGCGCCATTGCGGAATCGCCCTGTCGTTTACTGCGTTTCGATCGCCAGTTGTTCAATACCTTGCTGGAGCAGGAGCTGATCAATGGTGAAGAGCTGGAAACCATTGAAATTGGTGAAGTAGAAGGCAACCTGTTTAATGAAATCATGCAGGCCTTTAATGTGGGCGAGTTAAAGTTGCCCAGCCTGCCGGAAATTGCACTCAAGGTGAAAACCGCCACCAGCAATCCCAATGTGAGCCTGCAGGAAGTATCACGTATTGTGGAAGCCGATCCGGCTATGGTGGCACGGTTGATTCAGGTGGCGAATAGTCCTATCTCGCGAGGTTATTCCCAGGTGCATAATATCAAGGAAGCCATTGTGCGCCTGGGTTTGAGTGCAACCCGTAACCTGGTGATCAGTCTTGCAGTGAAGCAATTATTCCAGACACGATCTCCC
>JBFHPZ010000557.1:0-1875 GCA_041592495.1 Gammaproteobacteria bacterium
CCCGTTGTTTCATTGGCATCTCCTTTAGTTAGATGATGGAATGAAACAAAGAATAGGCTGACTTTTTATGCGGTGTTGCTAAAACATTGCTAGTAAATTATTAAAAAAATATTAAATTATCTGGAACACTTTCCATTGTTAACAGTTTTGAGTTCCCATGAACAACATGGGAACTCATCCTGGAAATGCAGTGCAATATTATGGTGATATTTGTTTAGTGAGTGCCTGTTTTTCGCTGGTTGCATCCCCGGTCAGCGCAAAACCCAGGAGCTAATCACCTTCGTTGAATGTTGCCTTGATGCCATTACCCATATTCTCTTCATTCCATGAGCCCTTGGCATTCGGTGCTGGTGAACATACTACTGTTGGGTGAGCAGGCGTTTTTACAACCACCGGCATGGCAGGATAATCAACAGAGGTTTTATTACTGGTTATTGTTTGCGCCAGCGCCCGTGCACCGACCATGATGGGCATAACAAAGGGCAATACCAGGCCATTGGTTTCGGCACAGTCTCCAATGGCATAAATACCTGGGATGGATGATTGCATAAATTCATCGACTACAATACCGCGATTAATTTTGATATTTGTGGCTTCTGCCAATCGTGTTTCAGGCTTGAGGCCGACGGCGGATAATACAAGATCGCTTTGCAATCTGGCGTTGTTACTCAAACTTAATTCATAGGCTGAAGATGTTTTATCAACCTGTTTCAGGCTGCATCCCAAATGCCAGTGAATATCCAGCTCTGAAAGATGTTGTTTCAGGTTTTCTGCTGCCTGTTTCGGTAATAATCGTCCCAATGGCTGGTCAGCAAGGTCAATCAGATCAACATGGAAGCCGGCTGCGGCCAGGTCATTGGCAAATTCACAGCCAATCAGGCCGGCTCCCAGTATGGCAACGGATTTTTTACCGGACAGTCGTTCACGAAATATCTCATAGTCATCCAGTGAGTTGACACTGAGGATGTCATCGGCACCATTACCGTTAACTGGAATGCGTATTGGGTTTGCGCCAGTCGCTATTACCAGGTTGCTGTATTCATAATGGCCTTCGCTGGTGATGATTGATTGGTTATCGCTATCAATATTTTCAACATGACAATGAGTCAGAATGTGCAGATTGTTTTTTTCCGCCATTTCAGTTGCGGTGTTCATTGCCAGTTGGGCGGCTGTTTGCTTTTTTGCCAGGGCATTCGACAGCATGGGTTTGGAATAGAAGGCACCATCATTCGCAGTGATAACACGAATTGGAATTTCTTTATCCAGCTTTCGAATTTCTCTGGCCAGTGTGTATCCAGCAAGACCGCTGCCGATAATAGTAATTGGATTCATTAGTTCACCCCGCAATGACCCTCTCCCGGACGGGAGAGGGTGGATTGGTCATCCTTATTCTTCTTCCATTTCGAAATCGGCCTTAGCGACGCCACAATCCGGGCAAGCCCAGTCATCGGGAATGTCTTCCCATTTAGTGCCAGGCGCAATACCTTCTTCCGGTAAGCCTTCCGCTTCATCATAAATGAAGCCACAAACGATACATTTATACTTCTTCATACTACTTCTCCTGATTTAAGACTGAATTTTTTCAAGTGTTTTTGAATAATGGTTAGCGTGGCGTTCTTCCACCTTGGCCAGAGCTGCAAACCGTTTGGCTGCTTTTTCCAGTACCGTTTTAAATCCGTCAGCATGCTCCTTCGATTCATCGATCTGCTCGGCAAATTCTTTTGCCGCATCCTGATGATTTTCCTCTACCGCCATGTGGTAGAAGGATGGATACATTTCAGTGTATTCATGGGTTTCACCCTCTATAGCCAGTTCCAGGCATTTGGCCGGGTTCAATTTGGCCTTAGGGTACAACAGATCGGCATGGCCGATGGC
>JBFHPZ010000558.1:0-1866 GCA_041592495.1 Gammaproteobacteria bacterium
AGCAGGGCAACGCCATAGTGGGTTTTCTGACCATGGAATGCTGCTTCATAACCCAGTTCGCGTACCATCTCAATGGGGAAGTTGTCGTCATCCACCTTGGTTTCCTGGATGCCGATGACATCGGGCTGGTGTTTATCCACCAGGGCCTGGAGCTGATGCTGGCGAGTGCGTATGCTGTTGGTATTGAAGGAGATTACTTTCATGGCCATGCTGTTCTTTGTATGGTTTGTTTTGATCTGCTAAATGAAGCGCAATACACTACCATTGATACAAGGCCTTGTCTTCGATAAATGATCAGGAATTCATCATGTTAGATATCACCCCCATCCCCGCGTTTGCCGATAACTACATCTGGATGATTCGCAATCCCGACTCCCGTCATGTGGCCTTTGTCGACCCCGGCGAAGCCCAGCGGGTGATTCAAAAAATCGAGATGGAGCATCTGTTTCCGGTGGCGATCCTCATCACCCATCATCATGGCGATCATGTTGGTGGTGTGCGGCAACTGGTGGAGCGCTTTCCCGGCATCAAGGTGTACGGGCCTGCCCATGAATCCATTGCCGCAATCACCGACAAACTCAAGGAAGGAGATCAGGTGGAGCTGCCGGAACTGAACGCCCGGTTCCAGGTGCTGGATGTGCCCGGCCATACCCGTGGTCACATTGCTTATTATGGACATGATGTTCTGTTTTGCGGCGATACCCTTTTCGCCTGTGGTTGTGGCCGCCTGTTTGAAGGCACTGCCGAACAAATGGAGCGTTCCCTGAGCAAGATTGCCGCTCTACCCGCAGACACTCTGGTGTACTGTGCCCATGAATACACTCTGGATAACATCGGCTTTGCCAAATGGGTGGAACCGGACAATGAAGATTTACAGCTGCGTGATGAAATGGATATGGCGCGTCAGGAAAATGGGGTGCCCACCGTACCCTCCACCCTGGATCAGGAACTCAGGACCAATCCGTTTTTACGTTACAAGGTGCCAGGTGTGAAACAGGCAGCGGAGAAATATGCCAAACGTTCACTGAATACGGATGCGGAAGTATTCGGCGCCATTCGCGAATGGAAAGACCGGGAATACGATTAGATCCTGACTTGCCACAGCAGGGTGCGATCACCCATTACTTCGTCGTTCCGGCATGCTTCTGGCCGGAATCCAGTTTTCTAATCAATAGTTATACAGGCAAAAAAACGGCGCCACATGGGCGCCGTTTTTTGTAACCAATCAGGAAATGATTAGTCGTTAATGCTCTGATAGTAATCCATCAGAATCTTCGCCACTTCAGGACGTGAGAACTCGGGCGGTGGTGCAATACCATTACCCAGCATTTCACGAACCTTGGTACCGGACAGCAGTACAAAGTCTTCCTTGGTGTGATCCGGGGCTTCGCACATCATCACTACCTTGTTCAGTTTCTTCGAGTAGGCAGTGTGGTCGGCCTTGAAGATTTCGATCGCCAGAGTGCCCTTGGGTACTTCGTTTTCGAAAATAGTCTGGGCATCGAAAGCACCGTAATGGTCGCCTACACCGGCGTGATCACGACCGATGATGAAGTGGGTAGCACCCATGTTCTGACGGAACACGGCATGCAGTACCGCTTCTTTAGGACCTGCATACAGCATGTCGAAACCGTAACCGGTGACCATGGCGCTGTTGGGTGGGAAATAGAGTTCCACCATCTTGCGGATCGCAGCATCACGAACCGGGGCAGGGATGTCACCTTTCTTCAGTTTACCCAGCAGCATGTGAATCACCAGGCCGTCACAGCCCAGGCGGTCCATGGCCATGTGGCACAGTTCTTCGTGGGCCAGATGCATGGGGTTACGAGTCTGGAAAGCCACCACTTTCTTCCAGCCGCGCTCGGC
>JBFHPZ010000559.1:0-1863 GCA_041592495.1 Gammaproteobacteria bacterium
GGGCATTTCGGTGGCATTGTTGTAAATGGAAAAAGCAAAATTGGTAAAAACTTTAATATTTCACATGGTGTTACTCTGGGCATGGCTAATAGGGGCCATAACAAGGGTTATCCTGTGATTGGCGATAATGTTTATATAGGTCCTGGCGCCAAAATAATCGGTGCTGTAACTATAGGGAATAATGTCGCAATTGGTGCCAATTGTGTTGTTACCAAAGATATTCCGGACAATGCCGTTGTTGTTGGTGTGCCAGGGAAAATTATTTCTTATGATGGCACCTCCAGTTATGTAGAAAACACCGATTACGATGAGAAAATTCGCTAACAAAGCATATAACTGCGGTGAAAATTCAAATAATGCAGTCACTAGTAATCACAGTTGTATCTGCTAGAATCTGCACATCCATCATTAGCTGGATATTATAATTACGGAAGACACTATGAATTTTTATCAAGATGTTTTTTTTCGTGCTCTTGACACATTACGCGGCCGAAAAACCATCCAGCGACTCCATTTCCTGCGTAAATCACAGCACTGGACTCTTGATGAAATCAAGCAATGGCAGCTTTCTCGTCTCAACGAATTATTAAAACAGGCAAAAGAAAATTCACCTTTCCATGGTCAGCGACTTGCAAATATCCAGCTACCTTTAACATCACTGGATGAGATTAATACACTCCCTATACTGACCAAAAACGATATTCGCCAAAATCAGCAACAAATACGCTGCACCAATATACCAGACTACCGATTCGTCGAAAGCCGTACCGGCGGCTCAACAGCCGAACCCATGTTCTATTTCTGGGATAAACAAGGGATGGACTGGAATCGCGCCTCGGTTTATCGTAGTGCGGAATGGGCAGGCACTGCTCTGGGAGAGCCAACCGTACAAATGTCCGGTTCCCATTTTGACTATACCCAGTCCCAAAAACTGCAAAACAAAATCGTTTATTTTCTTCAGCGTTATCGTGATTTTTCTGTCGCTTTTCTCAATGATGAAATACTGGAAAAATATTATCAGGAACTTTTAATTTATCGACCAACCAGTATCTGGGGATATGCCAGTGGTTTATCGATATTTGCCGACTTTATTAATAACAAACACCCTGGCACCGATTTTTCTTTCCTCAAGGCTATTATGACCAGTTCCGAAATGCTTTGGCCCGAACAACGAACTCGGATCAATAAGGCCTTTGGCGGTGAGAAAGTGTTTGACCAGTATGGCAGCCGAGAACTCTATATGGCCGCAGAGTGCAATGCCCATAAAGGCTATCATGTACATGCTGAAATCATTCTTGCTGAAATCGTGGATGCCGATGGTAATCGATGCAAACCTGGTGAAACCGGGCGCGTGATCCTTACCGATTTAAGTAATCATGCTTTTCCTTTCATACGTTATGAAATTGGTGATCTGGGCATTATGGAGGAAGAAGGTCAATGTAGTTGTGGTATGTGGCTTCCCCGTATCAGAAGCGTTCAGGGCCGCATAGCCGACGTGATTGTATTGAAGGACCGGGTACTAACTCCGCCAAATTTTGCTACCCTGTTTAGTGACATACGAGGCATTAAGGCATATCAAATACGTCAGGAAAAAATTGATGAAATTGAGGTTGTGCTAGTACCTGATAGCGACTACAGCGATGACTTTGAGAAATACGTGCGTGGTGCAATTGAATCTATGGTAGCAGGCCAGGCCTTGGTTAAAACCACCCTGACTGATGAAATCAAGGTACCTGAATCAGGCAAGCGTCGTTATATAGTATCCACCATTTGTAAAAATCATTTCTAGAATTCCACTAAATCATCTGCCTATGAAGATGATTTAGTACTCTGATAGAGTTGTAGATAGACATTTCGCCAACC
>JBFHPZ010000560.1:0-1855 GCA_041592495.1 Gammaproteobacteria bacterium
CTCGCAGCTGAGTGAGGTTGGTGCGCTTGAAAGAGCCGGTGTGGATATCCAGCAAATAGTCACAGTTCAAAATCACTTTATGAAATAGCGAGTGAGCCACTCGCGAAGCAAAACTGCCGCTGGGGTTGCCTGGGAAGAAACGGTTCATGTCGCGACGATCCGTCATATAGCGCGAAGCGCGTCGAAATCCATCAAGATTCACAATGGGCATGCCAATAATGGTGCCGGATAAATCATCTGGTTCTGTTTGGTGCAATACGCGGCGCACAATTTCGATGCCATTCAACTCATCGCCATGAATCGCGGCGGTTAAACACAGGGTAGGCCCTGGTTCCGCTCCATGACTTACCAGTACTGGCACTGGCGTGTTCAAGCTGTTCATAGATAGGCCTGGTGACCAATACAGTGTTCGAAACGTGCCCGGCGCAATGGTGTTGTTGAGCAGGGAAATGGTACGTGCCCATTGCTTGTCTTTGCTGACAGGTTGATCCGTTGTTGGAGTGGCTTTCTCGGTTTCTGTCGCAACGGGCACCGGAGCAGGTTCATCGGGGCCGGCTTCGGTGGCTTGGCATATCTGTACTGAACATAGGGTTATTGCCGCTGTTAGCAATAGGCGAGTTAACTTCATTCTTGCCCCAATGGCTTGTTTGTCAATTGGTTACTGAATTTCACGTGGTTCTATGGGCGTTGTCTATAATGAGAAGAATGGATAATGAATTAATCATGGAGACTCCCTTGCGGGATATTATCAGCATAGCACTTCGGGCTGGCAAGACACTGGTGCGGCAAATGGGACATGGTAAGTTACTGTTGTGTGTTTTTTGCCTGTTTCCCCAGTTCAGCTTGGCAAGCGAAGCCATCGAAATCATCTACGAGCAGAGCGGATCAAATTCTGACGCTACCTCTATATGGATGTGGGTAAGTTGTGGTCTTGTGGTGGCTTTTACCGTTGCCTGGATGTGGTTGTACAGCCACTATAAAGAAAGTCTGAGTGTGAAAGACGTTAAGCTTGAGCAGTCAGAGGAGCGCCTGAAGGAAGCACAGCGTATTGCTCGAATGGGCAGTTGGAATCGTGATTTTGAAACCGGTGAAACCTACTGGTCGGCGGAAGCGCGTGCTGTATTGGGTATGGAAAATGATCATGAAGAAATTCGTCACTTTGAATCCATTATTCACCCAGATGACCTGGAAAAGGTGACAGAAATAGTGGCCTCTGCTTATTACAAAGGGGGGAGCTATCAGTGTGATCATCGGGTGATCTGTAAAAACAATCAGGAAAAATACGTGCGTTTGGCTGGGCAGGTGTTTTTAGGTAAAGACAGTGACCCGGTCAGGGAAACCGGCACCATTCAGGATATTACCGACCGCAAGTTGGCGGAAATTGCCTTAAAACGAAGCGAAAAAAGAATGCGCTCCATTTTGGATGCGGCACCTTACCCAATCATTATTGTGGAAGTCAGCTCAGATTATCCCGTGTTGTATGCCAATCAAAATGCCTACACGCTGTTTGGTATTAGAAACACATTGATGGATCAGGAAATTAAAACCCGAGGCCTGTGGGTGAATGATGAGGAGCGCGCTAAGTTTATTGAAGAGGTGGTGCATTCCGGTTCCATGGTGGATGAAGAAACCGTTATGAAAGGCTCGGAAGGGCGCACTTTTTGGGCATCGCTTACGGGTAATTCCATGACCTTCGCCGGTATCCAGTCGGTGTTTATTTCGATTCTGGATATTACTGATCGCAAACTGATTCAGCAGGAGCTGGAGCGTTTGGCCACTACAGACCCGCTCACAGGCGTGTACAACCGGCGCAACTTTTTTGATTTGGCTCAGAAAGAGCTGCGTCGATCTATTC
>JBFHPZ010000561.1:0-1844 GCA_041592495.1 Gammaproteobacteria bacterium
AACGGCTCTCCCCAGAAACTGAGCAAAGCCTCGGTTCCTCCACTTTGGTGATTGTCGGCCAGGATGAATGAAACATTCTTACCAAGCTTTTGCCAGCGGGGTTCTCTTACCTTGGCATGGCCATTACAGCTTTCAATTTTAGTTTTTATTACATCCTCCCACAGTTCCTTCTGGCTATCATCCAGTACAAACTGAATGGAATTAACCCTCGGGTTTTCGATAGCAGGGCGAAGCAATGTATCGAATAACTGCTGAGGTTTGTACATAGACAAACAAACATTAAACCAGATTGCATCTCCCGTTATATCACGTGCAAATTGCTCATTCGCTGCACGTAAGTGTCGAGGACCCACGAGCAATATGTCAGGCTGTTTGATTGCAGCGTGGATTCTGCGAACGGTGTGCCCGGTTCGCTCTACTTCCTCGGCGGTCAGTTCATTATTACGGGTATGGCGCATAAAATTCAGGAACAATAATGCCATCAGGGCAAGCACTATTGGCATAATGATGTGCTCATCCACGACATGTAGAAAATGCAAAATAATTCCTGTAATAGCAGCAATAATTCCCGCTATGGCATCCCATTCATAACTGAGTATTTTTTTTATTTTCATGCTGACCTTCCAACTGTGATTAAGCTATAAAACACAAGATAAAAGCAAATCGTTAATTTATGACGCCTGATATCCTGGTTCAGGTCAGGCGGCATATAAAACTGCAAGTAAAGACAATCGAGTTAATTACTCAATTCAATACAGCCCTACATTTCACTAACAGCCACACTAAAATTCTCAACCTGTTTCCAATCCGTAAAATCTGTCACTGAATCTGGATCGGTTGGTCCCTTTGTGATGTACATAATCAGGCGAATCATGACACGATCGAAGAATTGGTATTTTGGATAATCTATTTTTCCAGCGAAGACAGCTAATCTGTCTGGTTGCCATGGCACTTGTTTCAGAAACTTTCGCATATACGGATTAGTATCTGGCTGATTCTTATCTGGCTTTCGTGCAGTGACATTTACGGAAAAAAAAGCACCCGGTTTACTGTTGAGTATTTTCTGATGACGAACAACAAACTCCAGTACTTTTTTATTATGATTGCCATAACGAACGCTCGCACCAACCACAATCTTATCAAACTGCTCAATATTCTCCTGAGACACCTCATCAATAGATATTAAAGCAGCTTGATGACCATGCTGTTCAAGCACGGCTTTAATGTACTGGCATATGTTTACTGTATGCCCATCCGTAGTTGAATAAACAAGGATGACACTGGCCATATCAGATACCTGACAAGGGTATTGATGCAAGTCTCATAAGAAAATTCACTATCGCACCCCTTAATTTGCATATCCGATAAGATTCAAAAAGGCACTTCAGAAACAAGGTTTAATAATTCACCCGTCACAGGGTGGATAAAAGAAAGTTGCGAAGCATGGAGTAACAGTCGGTCAGATTTCACCTGCGCTTCATCGCTGGCATACAGTCGGTCGCCCAGGATTGGATGCCCTATAGATTGCATGTGAACGCGCAGCTGATGTGTTCGACCGGTGACCGGCTCAAGCATAACACGTGTAGTGTTAGTGATTTCATCATACTCCATGACCTTATAATTCGTTAGCGATGCCTTGCCGACATCATAATCGACTTTTTGTCTGGGGCGATTTGGCCAGTCACAAATCAAAGGTAAATCAATCGCTCCTGAAACGTCATTCACAATTCCATCAACAACAGCAATATAACTTTTACTAACCTGGCGCGTCTCAAACAAGATACTAATGGCACGATGCACTTCTTTATTACGTGCCATGACCATAATACCCGAGGTAGCCATGT
>JBFHPZ010000562.1:0-1833 GCA_041592495.1 Gammaproteobacteria bacterium
GAAGATTTATGGCCTAGGTGAATCAATCACTTGGCTGTTGGTTTGAAAAATTATTACAGCATTGCATCGTAACTGACCGTATTGGTCCATGGATGAGAATAGTTTTTATTAGGAGCGGATATTGATGGACGCCGCGGGGTTGGCAAGATTAGTGTTGATTTGTTCTTGTGTATGGATCTTGTTCTAGGTATTTGCCGGCGCGTAAATTAATTCGTTAAATCTGTACGCAGTAATTTACAAAGGGATTTGGTCAGGTCGCTGTCGGAGCCGGTGTGTTGGCTTATTAGTCAGATCTTCCAGGCAATTAACATGCGCCTGGATGATAAAGGCGTCATGCATGCTTTTCGGGTACTAATTTTAAAATGAGCAGCTTGTAGTTGTTTGATATTGCAAGCTTCTTTGCCTGTGGGCTTGGTCCTAAACAAAGAAACTTGCTTGTCAGGGAAAATAAAATACTTAACGGGCGATGCTGCCTGTTGGATGCTGTTCGGAAGTACAGACGGGGCCAAGGCCGGCCAGCGCCTTAAGTTCTTCGAGTTTCAGGATCTTGACGTATTTACGCTGGGTTTCCAGCAGACCTTCACTCTGGAAACGGCTGAAGGTACGGCTGATGGTTTCAATGGTCAGGCCCAGGTAGTTGCCTATATCCTTGCGTGACATACTGAGGTAAAACTCGGTTTCGGAGAAACTACGCTGCTTGAGACGTGAGGACAGGTTGACCAGGAACGCTGCCAGGCGTTCTTCCGCATTTTTTTGCGCCATCAGCATTAACAGGGTTTGATCGGATGCGATTTCCTTGCTCATGATTCGGAACAGCTGGTGATGCAGGCCGTGAATTTCTTCGCTCAGGTCTTCGAGGATATCAAACGGGATTTCACACAGGCTGGTGGTTTCAAGGGCAATGGCGGAGCAGGGATGCTGGTTGTTGTGAATGGCATCCAGACCCAGTAGCTCACCAGGGAGATACAGGCCGGTGATTTGTTCGTCACCCTGTTCACTTTCGGAATAGGTTTTGATGGATCCACTGCGTACGGCGTAGATGGAATGAAAGTTATCGCCGTTATGGAAAAGATATTCACCCTTCTGCAGGGGTTTCCGACGCTTGATAATACTATCAAGTTTATCTATGTCGCCCAGATCAAGGCCAAGTGGCAGGCATAAATCGTGCAACTTGCAGCTTTTACAAGCCGTTTTCAGGGCAGACAATTTTATCGGCTGGGGGGTAATGGTCATATTAGCCATAAAAAAACCTGTTTTTGATTAGGCTAAGCATAAAAACTAAATCACTGTTTGCCAAGCTTTTTTGGGTAAATCGCACATTTAATGTGCAATTTAGCTACGTTTTCCGCCACCCATGCAGGGCGGGGATGCCGGGGCCTGCTGAGTTTGGCTCCATTCCTCTGGTGTCAGGGTGTGTAATGCCAGGGCATGAATACCCCCTTGCAGTTCATCGCTGAGGGCTTTATTAATCAAGCGATGTCGTGCTACCAGCATTTTCCCCTGGAACTGATCGCTGACAATAACAACCTTAAAGTGGGACTCCGAGCCAGGTGGTACATTGTGCATGTGGCTTTCGTTAATGACTTCAAGGTACTGGGGATGCAATGCATCTTTTAGTTTGTGTGTAATGGTCTGCTCAAGGCTCATGACAAGATTATTCCAGAAATCTAATTAAGTTTAGCAGGACATTATGCCGGAATACCTTGAATATCGGTGTGGATTTTAGACAAAAAAAAGAGCCGGCTCATTTAGCACTGGGCTATTTGAACCGACCCTTTACTCCCCCCCAGGAGATTCTGTTACCCTCATCGGGTATTCACGAATGAACCAAAA
>JBFHPZ010000563.1:0-1831 GCA_041592495.1 Gammaproteobacteria bacterium
GCAGGCTATACAACTTGCTAAATCCACCCGGCGCCATGTGCTGATTGAGCTGGGCGGTGACTGGTGCAAGTGGTGCCATGTAATGGATCAGTTTTTTGAGCACAATGCCGATATCAGGGCAACTTTGCATGAAACCTTCGTCATACTGAAAATTAATGTAAGTGATGCCAATGACAATGCGGAATTTCTGGCAGCATTCCCCAAACCCCTGGGCTATCCCCATATGTATGTAGCGGATAGTAACGGCTCTATTCTGTTATCCAAGGATACGGCTGATTTTCTGCATCAGGGTCAATATTCACGCCAACGCTTTACAGAATTTTTTGAACAGTGGACATCACCCCATGCCAGATAATGAATTACACCAGAAGCTACTGACCATGGATCGACGCGCATTCTTGCTGTTACTGGCTAATGCGGCGGCCGCTTATCCACTTTCTCTGCTGGCAGAGAAACGCCTAACGCAAACGACCACGATTGAGTTACAGGAGCCCTGGAAAACACTGGATGTTGTCATGGAACATTTATTTCCTGCTGACGAAGACTCACCCGGCTCAAGAGATATTCAGGCTATCCCCTATTTACAAAATATGTTGCAGGCACCGGATGTTGATGAGGATGAACGCAACTTCATTATCAACGGTGTTGGTTGGCTCAACGATTTATCACTCAAAAATCATTCAGCCAAATTCATCGCGCTGGACGTTGCAAAACGAGAAAATGTGTTACGCACCATTGAACAAAGTCGTGCTGGTGAACGCTGGTTATCGGTTTTGCTCACCTGGCTGTTCGAAGCCCTGCTCAGCGATCCGGTCTATGGCGGCAATCCCGAAGGCATTGGCTGGAAGTGGCTGGAACATCAGCCCGGTTATCCAACGCCACCACCGGATAAAATGTATTTTAAACTCGGGCACATCATTCATAAAAGGACCAAGACATGAGTCATGATTATGATGTGTGCGTGATCGGCAGCGGCGCCGGCGGTGGTCCCGTTGCCTATGAACTGGCAAAAGCCGGTTATTCGGTACTGGTACTGGAAAAAGGCCCCTGGCTCACGGAAAAAGATTATTACAAGGATGAACTGGCCTGTTGTCGACGCAGCACTTACACGCCCAAATTAAAAGATGAACAACATGTTCTTGAAGAAGAACTGAAGGATGGTAGCTGGTCTGCCGAAGCCACCTCTGAATCCGGTTGGGATTTCTGGAATGGTAATGTGGTGGGCGGTTCTTCCAATTTTATGAGCGGATTTTTTTATCGCCTGAAACCGGAAGATTTTCGCCTATTGTCGGAGTTCGGCCCCATCAAGGGTGCTAACATCGCCGACTTGCCCATCAGTTATGATGAGCTTGAACCCTACTACACCAAAACAGAAACTGAAGTTGGAGTCTCCGGCCGTGTTGTCTCCCATCCTTTTCAGGAACCACGTTCAACAAAAGATTTTCCTTTTCCACCGACTCAGGAACACCCGATCTCACAACATATCGACCAGGCCTGCAAACAACTGGGTCTGGCTTCCTTACCCACGCCTCGTGCGATATTAACAAAACCACATCAACATCGACGCGGTTGTGAATATTCCGGCTATTGCGGCAGCTTTGGTTGTGCATCCGGCGCCAAGGGGAGTTCACGAGCAGCTCTGCTGGACCGCGCCATCACCACCGGCAACTGCAAGATTTTGCCCAATGCCAAGGTCCATAAATTAATCAGCGATGCCAAAGGCAAGGTCGTGGCAGCAGAGTATTTTGCAGCCGATAATTCAGTGCAAAAAGTCAGTGCAAAAATTTTCGTGGTTGCCTGCCAGGCTATAGAAACCAGTCGTTTGTTATTA
>JBFHPZ010000564.1:0-1818 GCA_041592495.1 Gammaproteobacteria bacterium
ACTCCCGCTCTACATAAAGAGTACCGGCAGCGGCTGATATACGTCCGACAATCCACCAGTCTTTGACTTCTATTTTTGCCAGCGAATGCACATTAAACAAAGCCGGCACACCCACATCCTCGAACGCGGAGGGATGATTGGCAATCAGGATGTATTGCCTGGGAATGGGATAGAGATTTTTCTGATGTACTTTTAAATCCACATCGAGCGCCCTGACAAACGCCCTGCACCATACCCTGAACAGTTTGAAATACGGATTTGCCAGAAACTTAAATGGCAGCCAGGACAACAGATAAAGCAGGATTGTCAGTAGTACAAAATCCAGCCATATCCCGATCATTTTGATTAACCTGGCAGTGTAATAAAACACTTCGCCTCCCGTCTGCGCTTCATATTGTTATGAGTATAGGTCATGCTGATCCGCACATTAGCCGTGCCACGGTCCCTTACTGCCTTATTTTCCTTTGCCGCTTTCTGTTGTACCCTGTGCAAACTTTGTGCTTAAACAATAACAATCTATATGCGCCAATCAATTTTAACCATACCCTTTTTCTGTTTTATTCTGCTGCTGACAGGCTGCGCCACCGTTGAGGGCCCCACTGATCCCAATGATCCGTTTGAGAGCTACAACCGTGCCATGTTTACTTTCAATGACAAGCTTGATCAGTACGTTCTGAAACCGGTTGCGAAGGGTTATGATGCAGTCACACCGGACCCGGTGCAAAAAGGCGTGAATAATTTTTTCAGCAATCTGGATGATGTGATTGTGATTGTATATGACTTGTTGCAATTCAAACTCACCCAGTTCGCCTCCGACACCGGACGTCTGATTATCAATTCCACTGTTGGTATTTTTGGATTAATTGACTGGGCATCGGATATTGGTCTGGAAAAGCACAATGAAGATTTTGGGCAGACCTTAGGTTATTGGGGCGTCCCCAGT
This sequence comes from Gammaproteobacteria bacterium, assembly GCA_041592495.1. GTDB lineage: Bacteria > Pseudomonadota > Gammaproteobacteria > SZUA-229 > SZUA-229 > JBFHPZ01. The sequence continues at coordinate 944 of JBFHPZ010000564.1, forward strand.
GGCCCTTATTTTGTCCTGCCATTTCTTGGGCCCAATACCATACGCGACACCGGCGGCCTGACTGTAGATTCCACTTATCTGGACCCAATTTATAATGAACTGCACGAAGACTTTCCGCCACCACGGCGCAGCGATGAAACCGCCATCTGGACCATGACCACATTAAAAGCGGTGGATATCCGTGCAAAACTACTCAAGGCGGAAGCCATTATGGAAGAAGCCGCGGTTGATCGTTATATCTTCATCCGCGAGGCCTATTTGCAGAGACGCAAGAGTTTGGTTTATGACGGCAATCCGCCGCAGGAACAGCTGGATTTTGATGAGACCTTCCTGTTTGAAGACGAGCCTAAAGACCCAGGCACGATTGCACCTATGCAGGAAGATTCTGCTCAATAAAACGTTGGTAATTTTCAGCACTGATGATTTGCGTGCCGTCGCAGTTGAACTGCATACGAATCATATCCTGCACCACACAAACCGTAATATTGCGCAAATACAAATCGGGCAAACTACGCATGGTTTTGACGGATGTCATTACCGTTCTGATTTCATCCTGAGTCATCGGCTCCCATGATTTATGACGTTTGATGAAAATGTTTTTCCAGTGATTAGGAAAACGATCGAACCATTTGCTGTTCAGAATGGCATTATAAATATCCCGCATGGCTTCAATTTTTTCTTCATAACTGATTTTGGGGAAATGGCGATCGATGTAAGCTTTATCTGCCATTTTTTCAGCCGAATGAATTTCCTGACGTAGGGGATCAAATATGGAATGGGTTCCGATTTCACTGCTGTTAAAACCGATAAATATGCGATAGGTAGTGCGGTTTAACAAAACATCCTGCAAATTCTCCATCAGCGGATCAATCACG
>JBFHPZ010000565.1:0-1814 GCA_041592495.1 Gammaproteobacteria bacterium
CATCCCAGTTTGCTGGATCATGTCATGGTTGATTATTATGGCACGCCAACACCTATCAAAAATGTTGCCAATATTAACGTCGAAGACTCCCGCACCCTGATGGTAGCTCCCTGGGAAAAAAATATGGTGGGTCCTATCGAAAAAGCTATTATGAATTCTGATCTCGGACTTAACCCTGCCACAGCAGGTACTGTTATGCGGGTGCCTATGCCGGCCTTAACTGAAGAGCGTCGCCGTGATCTGATTAAGGTTGTAAAGCACGAAGCGGAAAATGCTCGTGTGGCCATTCGCAATATTCGTCGTGATGCCAATGGTGATATAAAAGACCTGTTAAAAGACAAAGAAATCTCAGAAGATGAATCACGCAAGGCAGAAGATGTGATTCAAAAACTGACTGACAAATATATTGCGCTTGTTGAAGTTGAACTGGAAGCCAAAGAAAAGGAAATGATGGAAATCTAGCAAACATTAATCAAGCCATTTGCTTGATTAACGATATGGAAGATTTCAGTCGCCACTGACATGTCTGTAACCAATATAGATAAGAAAAAACAGCATACAGATGCGTGCAGGCCACGGCATATTGCCATCGTTATGGACGGCAATGGACGTTGGGCCAAGAAACGTTTGTTGCCACGAACTGCAGGTCATCATGCAGGTGTCAAGGCCACACGTAAAGTTGTTGAGTCATGTGTTGCCGAGAATATCGAGGCACTGACCCTGTTCGCTTTCAGTAGTGAAAACTGGCGCAGGCCACAGCAGGAAGTTTCCAGTTTAATGGAATTATTTGTGTCGACACTGCAATCACAGGTTGATGATCTGCATAAGCAGAATATCAGAATACGTTTTATTGGTGATTGCACGGCTTTCTCGGACAAGCTGCAAAGCAAAATTGCAAAGGCTCAACATCTGACTGAACATAACAGTGGATTACAGCTAAACATTGCCGTGAATTATGGCGGTCGCTGGGATGTGGCACAGGCCTGTCGCGAAATTGCATTGAAGTTAAAGCAGGGCGATATTGCTGAATCTGATATTGACGCCGAACTGGTTAATCAGCATGTTTGCCTGGCTAGCTTGCCAGAGCCTGATTTATTTATTCGAACTGGCGGTGAACAACGCATTAGTAATTTTCTTATCTGGCAACTGTCCTATACAGAATTATATTTCACGGATGTCCTCTGGCCTGAATTTGATAAGGACGCATTTATTCATGCGCTTGACTGGTTTGCTAGCCGACAAAGACGGTTCGGTCAAACCGGTGAACAAGTTGAACAAACCCATCTTGGTTAGGCATTTTTCATGCTCTGGCAACGTGTACTAACAGCACTACCTCTTGCCGCTTTGGCAATCTGGTTTATTCTTACCCAATCTACCGATGCATTGCTCGTGGCCTTGCTGTTGATTACCCTGGTAGCTGGCTGGGAATGGGCAAACCTTGCGGGAATAACCCATAATGTTGCCCGCATAGCCTATGCAATAGCCTTGGTTGTTGCCGTGTACCTGACTGATCAAATAATCAATAGCCAACCCGCCGTATTTGATTGGTTTATGCTGATAGTAATTATCTGGTGGTTGTTCATGATCTATCGTATGGTCACCAGAGGGCCATCCGTGCGCAACCAGGAAATATCCATGAATAAAATATTCATTGGAATTCTTACACTGGTTCCTGCTGTTATTGCCCTGCTACATATGCATGCAGCTGAACAGAACGGCCCATACTGGTTATTTTATGCTTTAAGTATTATCTGGATTGCGGATATTGGCGCCTATTTTTCCGGTAAACGTTTTGGTAAAAACAAATTAGCGCC
>JBFHPZ010000566.1:0-1809 GCA_041592495.1 Gammaproteobacteria bacterium
CCGCCTCCTGCGTACAGGGGTGCGAAGATACCTGCCTACGAAATGATTCGGTTTTCCATCAACATCATGCGTGGCTGCTTTGGCGGATGTACTTTCTGTTCTATTACCGAACATGAAGGTCGCATTATTCAAAATCGTTCCAAAGAATCCATCATTCATGAAATCGAACAAATACGCGACAAGGTGCCAGGTTTTACCGGTGTCATATCAGATCTTGGCGGACCCACGGCGAATATGTATCGCCTTGCCTGCAAATCTAGAGAAATTGAAGCAGCCTGTCGCAAACCCAGTTGCGTCTATCCCGGCATTTGCCACAACCTGAATACAGATCATTCAGCATTAACACAACTGTATCGTGAAGCGCGCAGCTTACCCGGTGTTAAAAAAGTATTGATCGGTTCCGGTTTGCGTTATGACCTGGCGGTACAGGATCCGGAATATGTGAAGGAACTGGTGGCGCATCATGTGGGTGGCTATTTAAAAATTGCACCCGAGCATACCGAAGAGGGTCCCTTATCAAAAATGATGAAACCCGGCATGGGTACATACGATACCTTCAAACACATGTTTGAAAAGTATTCAAAAGAGGCGGGGAAGGAACAATATTTAATTCCGTATTTCATCGCGGCCCATCCGGGAACCACCGATGAAGACATGATGAACCTGGCCCTATGGCTAAAGCGCAATAATTTCCGTGCCGATCAGGTGCAGGCGTTTTATCCATCACCCATGGCGACTGCAACGGCCATGTACCACACCGGCAAGAACCCCTTGCGTAAAGTGACTTATAAAAGTGAAGCGGTGGAAACGGTTAAGGATCTTGCACAACGAAAATTGCACAAGGCCTTTTTACGCTACCATGATCCGAAAAACTGGCCATTGTTACGCGATGCCCTGAAAAATATGGGGCGCACCGATTTAATTGGTGATGGGCCGAACCAGTTGATACCAGCTTATCAGCCAGATAATAAATATGCCTATCATTCGCCACGACGCAAGAATTCAGAACCGGCACACAAGCGTCGTACCCAGGGTAAAAAAGTATTAACGCAACATACCGGTTTGCCGCCGCGTGATACCGGTGTAAACACTAAACCTAAAAAGCCGAAACATAAACCTGGAAACAAACGTAGAGGTTGAGGTGAATGTTGCTTTGTTTACTTATGAAAATCCGGTTATTTAAATCGTCATTCTCGCATGCATTTGGCGGGAATGACGTAGTATTTGTACTTTATATGGGTACTCCTATTTAAGCTATAAAACATATCATGTCACAAACCAATACTGCACAGAACATTGAAGCTGAAGATGAACTCAAGGATATTTATCTTGCCAGTTTAAGGCAGCGTTTCAAATCCGAGATTAATCGCTTGACCCGTGGTGACATGGCCAAGCTGCTGGGTGATCGTGATGATGTCAGTCTGCTGAGTTTTCTCATGACCTATGTCTATATCTGGCATTGGTTACAACATAATGTGGATAAACGATTTCAACAGGGCGTACTGGCTGCATTTAGTAAAGGCCCTCAAGCATTCCTGATGGAATTGTTATTGAATTCATCAACCGCAACAGATTTTATTCTGGGCTACATCACTTACTGGAAAAATTATTCCGCTGATGCTCAGTTACAGCAACATAATCTTTATCAATTGCTCGAGCAGCAGAATGGAAATAGCGAACAACTGACTGCCTATCTTCTGGATATTTGGAATTCGCTACACCAGTTTACCAAAAGCTATACCATCGCTTACCGCGATCTGGCACAACAGGAAAAAGAACGTTACCGCGAAATGCTGGGGCCGGAAGACA
>JBFHPZ010000567.1:0-1806 GCA_041592495.1 Gammaproteobacteria bacterium
GCAGCCTGTTCAAAAGCATCTGCCATAGTTGATATTTACGCCTGATTGTGTGGTTTTCAGCGGAATAGTTCGCACTATACTGGAATCTGCACTCCGCAAAAACAGGAGTAGATTTATGGATAATTCAATACCCGACAAGCTGAAGTCGGCTGACAATCAAGCGCTTGCCATCAATGAACAAAATAGTTTATTAAAACAGTTGCCCGAATGGACTATCGTTGACAACAACAATGTCAACCAACTGCAACGCCTGTTTAGCTTCCGAAATTTCGTTGATGCGATTGAATTCACCAACCGTGTTGCTGAACTGGCAGAACAGGCTGATCACCATCCTTCATTAATCACTGAATGGGGAAAGGTAACAGTCATCTGGTGGACGCATCGCATCAAGGGTTTGCATCTAAATGATTTTGTGATGGCTAACCGAACCGATCAGGCTTATAACGAACAGCAGAACAAAAGCTAATCCGTACAGTTAAAGCTTAGTGCTTTTTGATAAAGTAATGATACTCGCCATTGGACTGGGAACTGGACAGCAACTCGTCATCAAGAACATCCAGCAATGTTTTAATGTCTTGTTGTGAAGTGGGGTCTGTGCAAATCAGGTGTAACACTTCACCGCAGGACATCTTTAGCAAGATATCCTTTGCCTTGATGACCGGCGAAGGACAGGATTCGTTTCTGGCATCAATTTCATACTGATACTCCACGACAGGATTTGACACGGTTGGTACTCCCGAAAAGCTGTTGTTAACTCACTCAATTTGCATAAACAGATAAGGGATGCTGGTATAAACCGATACCACATCCGATAAAATCAACATCAGACCAATGCGGGAAACCTTCCAGGCATTACCGGGTTGAAGATCCGCAAAGATCCCAGGCATAAGTGCAGTCAAGTTCTGCCAACACAGCGGTGACGCCGTTGCCGCCATCTTCCACCATGGTCTGTATGGGGCTTCTGTTTGAAAAGCGTTTATTCGGTGTTTTCATCCAGATATCACCCATCATGGGGTTTTTAGGATAGCTGGTTCTAAGCGCATCGATAATACCCAGCAACCGAACCACCCGATATTCCACATTCGGATCTTCAGGGAAGGGCGTATCATCATGATATGCACGCAATTTTCGGGTTCGAGTGTCATCAGGTAAATCAAGTACGCAGATTTGCTGCTCTGCTGAAAGACCCCATGAATTCAGACTGTGCATTACCATCTGGGTCATCATAATCTGTCGTTCAACGTTTAATCCAAACATGTCATACCTCAAAAATCTATGCTGCTGTTGCAGCTCTCTCGGGGGGAGGGATTCCGGCCTCACTCCCATCGAAAGCTGAGAGCGCCCAGAATCAGAAACACCAGACTCATGCATACCAGTATAGTCAAGTGCATAGCAATGGCGCCCAAATCGGCACCGTCGATCATAATAGCACGAGCGGCCTCGGTAATGTGAGCCAGGGGGAAGATCATGGCCAGTTTTTGCACCCAGGGATGCAGGCCATCCAGGGAAAACCACACTCCGGACAGAAACATCATAGGCCAGGAAATCATGTTAAGAATACCATCCGCCAGCTCTTCCGAACGAATACGTGCCGCCACGATCAGGCCCATACAAATCATGGAAAACGCCCCCAGGCCAAAAACCAGAAACAGATCCAGGTAACTGCCAAGCATACGAAAACCAATAAAATAATGGGTTCCAAAATAGACCAGGATACTGATCACCATGATCAGCCACCAGCGTGAAATTAACTGAGCAGAGAGAAATTCCAGGGCATTTAACGGCGTTGCCTTGAGTCGTTTCAAC
>JBFHPZ010000568.1:0-1793 GCA_041592495.1 Gammaproteobacteria bacterium
AGGCATAATATTCGCGCTTTGAAATAATGCTTTTATTCTTCCTGGTCTCATATACAATTTATTTTCCCTTAATTATTTAGAATGTCACCATGATTTCTCAATTCCTTTTCTTGAGCCTTTTTGAAGGTTGTCGAATGTCTATGTTTTATGCGCGGTTATCTGATAAACGGCTACTACGGATGATATGGCAATCAATATTACCGGGAATGCTGAAGAGTCAGTGGCCTTATTCTGAGCCATTGGTACGTTGTCTGGAGATCTGTTTGAATAATGTGGGCTTGTGTCTGATTTTTCTGCTGGAACTGGGTCAGGAAAGGGGAGCTTGATGCAAATCTATCCGGCATGAAAAGTTCTGGATTTTAATCGATCACATGATGAGATTGAGAGATTTCACTATTAAATTGGGGCAAATTGTTTAATTGAGCATTATTATATGAGGTCGATTGGCGTCAGTCTGCGGAGAGGATAAATATGAAAAAAGCATTAATTACCGGTGTTACAGGTCAGGATGGGGCATATCTCGCAGAGTTGCTGTTAAACAAGGGCTACGAGGTTCATGGCATCAAGCGTCGAACCTCCTTGTTTAATACGGATCGTATTGATCATCTCTTTCATGATCCTCATGAAGAAGGGAGGCCATTCTATCTACATCATGGCGATATGACTGATTCAACAAGTCTGACCCATATAATTCAAAAGGTGAGGCCGGATGAAATCTATAACCTGGCTGCTCAAAGCCATGTAGCAGTTTCATTTGAGGAGCCTGAATATACAGCTAATTCAGATGCGTTGGGTGCTCTCCGTATTCTCGAAGCGATTCGGATCCTTAATCTTACTAGTAAAACGCGTTTCTATCAGGCTTCAACTTCTGAGCTGTATGGCCTGGTTCAGGAAACGCCACAAAAAGAAACCACACAGTTTTATCCGCGTTCGCCATATGCAGTTGCCAAACTTTATGCCTACTGGATTACGGTAAATTATCGAGAAGCTTATGGTATATATGCCTGTAACGGTATTTTGTTTAATCATGAGTCTCCCAATCGTGGTGAAACATTCGTGACTCGGAAGATTACCAGGGCATTGGCACGTATTAAGTTGGGGCTGCAGGAATGTCTCTATTTGGGGAATCTGGATGCATTACGCGACTGGGGCCATGCAAGGGACTATGTGGAGATGCAGTGGTTGATGTTGCAACAGGAGAAACCGGAGGATTTTGTTATTGCAACAGGTGTGCAGTATTCAGTACGTGACTTTGTCAATGCAGCAGCAGCCGAACTCGGTATGTCTATTGAATGGCGTGGTAATGGCGTAGATGAAAAGGGGTACGATGCCAAAGGTAGGTGTGTCATTGCTGTTGATCCACGTTATTTTCGACCTACTGAGGTGGAAACGCTGCTTGGTGATGCCAGTAAAGCTAAAAACAAGCTTGGCTGGGTGCCCCAGATTAGTTTTGCTGAATTAGTCAGTGAAATGGTGCGTGAGGATCTAAAGAGTGCAGAGCGAGATGAGCTGATGCAGAAACACGGTTATACAGCTTTTAATCATCACGAGTGATCAGAAAATAATGGCATGAAGAAAATTCGTATTTTATTAACTGGCGGCGGAGGTATGGTCGGGCGCAATGTGCTTGAGCATCCTGATGTAGGTGACTTCGATATTATTGCGCCTCGAAGCAACGAACTGGATTTGCGCAACTATGAAGCAGTGTATGCATATTTGCAAAAGCATCAACCGGAAGTAATTATTCATTCGGCGGGAAAAGTAGGAGGAATACAGGCTAATATACGCGAACC
>JBFHPZ010000569.1:0-1792 GCA_041592495.1 Gammaproteobacteria bacterium
GAGAAAGTTAAATTACAACACGCTGAAGACTTACAGGGTGGCTTTGGCGAGGTGTATTTACCTAACGCATTAGCAAAAAAATATCCCAATGCAGCAAAGGAACTCCGCTGGCAATACGTTTTTTTTGCATCCAGAGCATCGGTTGATCCACGTTCAGGAAAGGTCAGGCGGCACCACATGCATGAAAGTATTTTACAAAAGTCTATCAAGAAATCGTCGGATATGATTGGTTTGTCAAAGAAGGTGAGTTGCCACACCTTGCGGCATTCTTTTGCAACGCATTTGCTTGAATCGGGTAGTGATATTCGAACCGTTCAGGAATTGTTGGGACATTCAGATGTGTCCACTACCATGATTTATACCCATGTATTGAACAGGCCTGGTTTGGTGGTGAATAGCCCGTTGGATAGTCTGCTGTAGTTTATTATTCCTGCATGTGCCGTACCGCATCCATGTGCTTGTGCAAAATGCGTATAACCAAAATACCTGCCGTGTCAGTAGTATAAAAAACAATTTGGCTCTGGTGTGCGAAGCGACGGTAACCGTGCCGAATATCACTGGCATCAACACCCATGGCGGGGTTGTCTGCAAGCAATTTCAGGCATTGGGTAAGTTGGGTGTAATACTGTTCAGTTTGTACAAATCCGAATGCAGTAATGGAATGGTCGAGAATGTTATCAATGTCAGCGGCGGCGGCTTCGCTGAGTTTAAACATTGTTATTGTGGCGAGACTTCACCTGCTGCCAGATGTCATCTACCGTGCGGTTGCTTATGCCGCTATTTTCGCCTTGCTCCAGAGCCTTAATCAGGTTTTCACGCCTGGTCAGATATTCCTGATCGCGGCGGATCAGGTCGCGTACGTAATCACTGACGTTGCTGTAGTGGCCTGTCTTAATTTGTTCTTCAATCCACTTTTTCATCAGGTCGGGTAGTGAAACATTCATGGTTGCCATGGGGTGTACCTCTGAGTGGAATAGTGACTATTATGGCAAAGATTGTCAAACTGTTGCATTGTTATGATTGAGATAGATTTCCGGTTACAAAATTCACCCTGATGTAAGTCGCCGGCTAAGCTTAGTCTTATTAAAATCAATGTCTTAGAATCTTTTTGGGAAGGTTATTCAATGACTAGGTTATGGTAGCTGTTTCCTGAGGTAACATACGCCATTCCATAAAAACCCCGGCCCGGCCATAGGGCCCATACATTAATAATGAATCCTCGTTTCGTCCATTTACGTTTACACACCGAGTACTCACTGGTTGACGGCATGGTGCGCGTCAAGCAGCTGATGAAAACCGCGGCCGGGCAGGGTATGCCGGCGGTGGCGCTGACGGACCAGTGCAATCTGTTCGCCATGGTGAAGTTTTACAAAGCGGCCATGGCGGCGGGTATCAAGCCCATTATCGGGGTGGATGCCTGGATACGCCCGGCGCTGGAATCCGAGCCGCCATCGCGCATGGTGCTGCTGTGCATGAACAATACCGGTTACCTGAATCTCACCCAGCTGGTGTCGCGCTCGTACCTGGATGGCCAGCACGCCGGCGTGCCCATGATAGAAGTAGACTGGCTGCGCGAGCATTCAACGGGGCTCATTGCCTTATCGGGCGGGCGCGAGGGTGATATAGGCCGCGCTCTGCTCACCGGCAACATGATGCATGCCAGGGAATTATTACGCGCCTGGCAGCAAATTTTCCCTGATAGTTTTTATCTTGAACTGCAACGCACCGGCCGCGAAGGTGAAGAAGAATATTTGCACGCGGCGGTAACGCTGGCGCTGGCTTCGCAAACCCC
>JBFHPZ010000570.1:0-1788 GCA_041592495.1 Gammaproteobacteria bacterium
AGGCTTTTGGGCACTGGGAGGCCTGGCTGAAATCGAGTACACCCAGCTAAGTGACGATGAAGATCTGGACTTTATCAGCTTCGGTGTTAATTATTTCTTTTAGAACCAGTAGTTAATACCCTTTGTTCTGCATCAGGACGCAGTAACAACCTTCCTACCACTACCACCCTGATAGCTTACTATTGTCATCTCGACTGTAGCGATAGCAAACTGGAGAGATCTGAGTTGCATGAGCATATAATACCCAGATCTCCCCACTACGCTCAGCTTCGGTCGAGATGACATGAATTTGATATTCTATGTCTTCATGCTTCATATACGAATGAATTTCAGATAAATTCCAAAAGTGAATTAATATGTAAGCGATGTTATTGATCACTTTAAACAAACCACCCGGAGTGATACATCATGAACATAGGCTTTATTGGTTTAGGCGTGATGGGACGCCCCATGGCAGCACATCTGATCAAGGCAGGGCACAGGCTGTTCAGTTGTAAAAATGTTTCGGAAATCGCCCCCGAGCTGATCGCTACGGGATTACAGATATGTAATTCACCATCAGACGTAGCTCAGCAATCAGATGTCATTATTACCATGCTGCCTGATACACCCGATGTAGAAAAAGTATTACTCGGTGATCGTGGTGTACTCGACAACATCCAGGCTGGCAAAATCATTGTCGACATGAGTTCAATATCGCCCGCTGCAACCCAGGCGTTCGCGAAACGCGCCAATGAAGCAGGCTGCAAATATCTGGATGCACCGGTCTCCGGTGGTCAGGGTGGTGCAGAAGCGGCTACGTTGGCGATTATGGTAGGTGGTGATGCGCAAACTTTCGAGCAGGTGAAACCCCTGTTTGAAATCATGGGTAAGAACATTACTTTGGTTGGAGAGGTTGGCGCCGGCCAGACATGCAAAATTGCAAATCAAATTATCGTTGCACTAAACATAGAAGCTGTAGCCGAAGCATTCGTGTTTGCATCCAAAGCCGGGGTTGATCCTGCAAAGGTACGCCAAGCAATCACCGGCGGTGCCGCATCTTCAAGAGTGCTGGAAGTGCATGGCGAAAAAATGATCAAGCGCCAGTTCAAACCCGGCTTTCGTATAGATCTACATCGCAAGGATTTAAATCTTGCATTAAACGTAGCCAGAGAACTTGGTGTAAGCCTGCCCAATACTGCAACTACTATGCAGTTATTCAACAGCTGTGCAGCACAGGAAAATGGTGGCAGTATGGATCATGCAGCAATGCTGATAGCATTGGAAGCACTAGCTAACCATAGAATTAGTTAGCTGAAATATTAAGGAAGGATAGATCTCTTTTTGATTCAAAATAAGACCTGTCTCTTTTCTACACTTTCGCAAGATCCACGCCGTTCTTTATAGTGATGATGACTTCAACTCAAGTATCAGGAAATGGTAACAAAAGCACTATTAGCAATATATCGAATTTACCCTATATTGTTATAGAACTCATTCCCACGACTTTTCTAACAATCTCCTAATTGAAACACCACTTTTTGAATTTGTTTCAGGATATTGTTCATCAGTCAATCGTTCAAGTACGACCGCCAGTTTAACTTTAAGCATATCAGAGGAATTAACATACATCTGTTTTAAAAAAGGAATAGCATCATTCGCTTCTTTACCCATATAATAGAATGCACCATATGTCATCCGTTCATTTTTAATTCCTTGCCTAAAAAACGTTAAAAGAAACTCTCTTTGGGCTGGATCAACTCTCCAAAGTACAGATGCGGCCATTTCCTGACATTTTCTTTGAGCGTC
>JBFHPZ010000571.1:0-1788 GCA_041592495.1 Gammaproteobacteria bacterium
CGCTTGATACTTATCCCTGGTTATTTTATAGCCTGGTTATATTTATCGGACTCGCCTTTGGTAGCTTTCTGAATGTGGTCATTTATCGCCTGCCTTTGATGCTGGAAAAAGACTGGCGTCAACAGTGCCATGATTTTCTGGATATGACGCCTGGCAAGGAAGCGGATGAACAAGCCATTGGCCTCGCATTCCCCGCATCTTCGTGTCCCAAATGTGGACATAAGATACGTTTCTGGGAAAACATCCCTGTATTAAGCTACCTGCTTTTGAAAGGCAAGTGTTCAGGATGTAAAACAGCTATATCAGCCGAATACCCCCTGGTGGAAGTCACTACTGCAATTTTAACTTTAGCAATCGCAATACACTTCGGCCCAGGCTGGCAAACACTTGCCGCCGCCGGTTTCACCTGGGCTTTGATTGCTCTCACAATGATTGATTTTCATAAACAATTATTGCCTGACAACATTACCTTGCCATTACTTTGGCTGGGTATTTTGTGCAATATGTTTGGATTGTTTGTAGATTTAGAATCATCGGTCATTGGCGCCATGGCAGGTTATCTTGTGCTATGGGCTGTTTATCATCTGTTCAGATTAATCACCGGCAAGGAAGGCATGGGCTATGGTGATTTTAAATTGCTTGCCGCACTCGGTGCATGGATGGGCTGGAAAATGCTGCCGCTCATTATTGTACTATCTTCCTTTGTAGGTGCCGCTATTGGCATTGCCATGATCGCACTGGTTCGCCACGATAAAAACATTCCTATTCCTTTTGGCCCTTATCTGGCTATAGCTGGCTGGATTGCATTAATCTGGGGTGATGCCATTACCAATGCCTGGCTTGGCAGCTATTAATTATGCTGGTGATTGGTCTCACCGGTGGAATTGGAAGTGGAAAATCTACGGTTGCCAGCATCTTTGCCGAATTTCAGATTCCCATCATTGATACTGATGTAATTGCTCATCAACTGGTAAGACCAGGCCAAACGGCACTGAATGAAATCATCGAGGCTTTTGGCAAAGACATACTCTTACCCAATAAAGAACTCGATCGAAGAAAACTGGCGACCATGACGTTTGCAGATGCCACGGCCAGACATAAACTCGAACAAATATTGCATCCAAAAATACGCCGGGAGGTTGAGAAACAACTGGCAAATACCCATGCCTCATACGCCATCATTGTTGTGCCACTGCTTGCAGAAAAAGGTAAATATGACTTCATTGACCGCGTCCTGGTTATAGATTGTGATGAGACACAACAAATCACAAGAACCATGCAACGGGATGAGCGCAGTAAAAATCAGATACAAGCCATTATGCAGTCCCAGGCTAGCCGGCGGCAACGTAATGCTATCGCAGATGATATCATCAAGAATACAGGTAATATCGACGCGCTAGTTCGAGAGGTTGAGAAATTACATCAATTCTATCTAGGCCTAAGCAAATTCTGAACCATTTCACCTTGTATTCACGTCAAATTATGCAACAATTGGAATATTCTAATTGTAACCCGGGTTTTTAATTGTGGCTGAACAGCTTGTTTTTGAACAACCACTCAATGAACGCATACGCACTTTTTTGCGACTTGAGCATCTGTTCAGTCAGTTCGATCAACATTTGCATCATGATTCTGCCTGGGATAGCCACAGTGCAGTCAAAGCCATAATCGATTTACTAAGCATGGTCAGCCGGGGTGACATTAAAAGGGAAACCCTTAAAGAACTTGAACGCCAGAATTCTAATTTACAGGCGTTTATTGAAATCCCAAACATTAATCATGGCCGCC
>JBFHPZ010000572.1:0-1781 GCA_041592495.1 Gammaproteobacteria bacterium
CCGGGAATGTGGCATTGGCCAACGCACCGGGTGCCGGCGTCGCCGATGATAAAGTGGTCTATTCCTATGTGCCGGAAATCATTCGTTATTACCTTAACGAAGAACCACAGATTGGAAATGTGCCAACCTATAAATGTATTAACAAGGAAGATAAGGAATACGTACTGGAACACATTGCAGAACTGGTCATTAAACCGGCCAATGAATCCGGTGGTTACGGCATGCTGATTGGTCCACAGGCAACACAAAAAGAGCGTGATCATTTTAAAAAGCTGATTCAAAAAGATCCGCGAAATTATATTGGTCAACCACTGCTCACGCTGTCCACCGCACCGACGTTAATTGGTAATCGTGTTGAGCCACGCCATCTCGATTTGCGGCCGTTTATATTGTCAGGACCAAAATCAACCTATGTGACAACCGGAGGTTTAACCCGTGTAGCCTTACGCAAGGGTTCAACTGTTGTGAATTCATCCCAGGGTGGTGGTAGTAAAGATACCTGGATTGTGGATGACGAGGGGCTCTAGTATGTTGTCACGGGTTGCAGAAAATATTTACTGGATGTCGAGATATATTGAGCGTGCTGAAAATACCGCGCGTTTGATTATGGTGAATTCTAATCTGTTGCTGGATTTGCCCAAGGGTGTTCAACTGGGTTGGCAGCCGATTATCGAAATTCTGGGTACTGAAGAATATTATTCAAGCCAGAACAAGGATTTTGATGAGCGCACGGTTCTCAAATTTTTAATATCTGATCCCAAAAGTCCAAGCTCCATTTTAAATGCCTTACAACAGGCGCGGGAAAATGCGCGAACCATTCGCGATATAATTCCCCGTGAAGCCTGGGAACGTATCAATGATCTTTACCATGTTGCCAAGTCATCGGCACAAAGCGGTTATTCCAAAAAAGGGCGTTTCGATTATCTACAAAAAATTATTCTGGGCGCTCAAACCATAACCGGTTTGCTTGCAGGAACCATGCTGCATGATATGGGTTACGATTTCCTGAAAATGGGCCGTAACCTGGAACGTGCGGATATGACCACTCGTATTATCGATGTACGTTCAGGTGATTTGCTGCCGGAGCATGAAGCGCTGACGCCATTCGAAAATATCCAGTGGATGAGCGTGCTCAAGTCATTAACCGGTTATCAAATGTACCGTCGCACCGTGCAGGAGCGGGTGAGCCGTCCCTTTGTGCTCAAGTTTCTGTTAAAGGATAAGCAATTCCCGCGTTCTTTTTTTCATGCCTTGCTGGAAGTTAAAGCCTGTTTGCACAATTTACCCCGCAATGAAGATGCCATCAATTTGTTGAATGATGTTGGCAAAAAAGTTCTGCGTGCCGATCAGGCCATCCTGAAGCAGGAAGAGCTGCATAAATTTATTGACGAACTGCAACTGGGGCTGGCTGATCTCCACCAGATGATCAGCAAAACCTATTTTCAATGATCTCGGTGGTCAGGAGCCCCACTCGCCGGGGTTTCGGGCCTGGATGGCCAATCTGATCAGTATTATGCCCATGGTGGATATGCAAAATCCGCTTGTTTATGCTTCAAAATGGGCATTTCAGGTCTGTAGGAAATGGACTACAATGACCTACTTTTTTGAGCAGTGGAAACCCGGAACATGACATATTGTGTGGCTATTTCAACGCAGGGCGGCCTGGTATTTTGTTCTGACTCCCGTACTAACGCGGGTGCTGATATGCTGTCCAGTTACAGCAAAATGCATGTCTTTAATCCATCCGGTGACCGCGTGTTTGTTATTCTGGCTGCCGGCAA
>JBFHPZ010000573.1:0-1779 GCA_041592495.1 Gammaproteobacteria bacterium
CTGGGATCGTTCTTGGACAGCCTTAAACGCAGGCGCTCCTTATTAACATTGAGGTGATAATAAAATACATCTGCATTCTCACGCCGAGAGCCAGATTTAACAGCCGCACCTTCTTTAAAGTACCAGTTCACATCATCATTGAATGCATAATCCTTGGTTTTTTTGAAAGGATTTATGACGGCATACGCCGATGCATTCATCAACATCATGGCTATGGACATCAGCAAGATGGACGATTTAATCATTGAATCAACCCCTAACGATCTTGGCTGCAGTGCCAAATCTAGAATATTTGTTATGTTTTAGCTCTAAGCAACGGTAATTCTTATGGATTTTAGACACATATCCTGAATTATGCCAATATGTCTTATAGCACAAGAAATGAGCAAATCGTGTACAATGGCCTGCCTTTAGAACGAGGTATGCATGATTATTTCGCTGAATGGTGAGCAAAAAACGATTGAAGCCGGCTTCACCCTGGGCCAGCTAATTGAACAACTTGGCCTGACCGGCAAACGACTTGCTGTTGAAATCAATCAAGAAATCATCCCTAAAAGCGCCCATTCAAGCCACATGCTGAAAGAGGGCGATGTTATAGAAATCGTGCATGCCATTGGTGGCGGGTGAGAAGTGACCGAATGTCCGCTGGACAATCGCCTGACTTCAAACACGCAGTCCAGGAAATAGTTGATATATACATTTTGTAAATCCGGATTAATTCAAACAGTAAACCACTATGAATAACGACCCATTGATCATCGCAGGCAAATCTTATAACTCACGACTCCTGGTAGGCTCCGGAAAATATAAAGATCTGCAAGAAACCCAAGCAGCAACTGAAGCCAGTGGCGCTGAAATTATTACCGTAGCGATTCGTCGTACCAACATTGGCCAGAATCCCGGTGAACCCAATTTGCTGGATGTCGTTCCACCGGAAAAATACACCATCCTGCCCAACACAGCAGGCTGTTACACAGCAGAAGATGCGGTACGTACCTGTCGTATGGCGCGTGAATTACTTGATGGCCATGATCTGGTCAAACTGGAAGTGCTGGGGGATGAAAAAACCCTGTTCCCCGACATAGTCGCCACTCTACAAGCCGCAGAACTGCTGGTGAAAGATGGCTTCAAGGTCATGGTCTACACCAATGATGATCCCATCATCGCCAAGCGCCTGGAGGAAATTGGTTGCGTCGCCGTGATGCCACTGGCAGCTCCCATTGGCTCCGGACTGGGCATCCGTAATCCCTACAATATCCTGACCATTGTTGAAAACGCCAAAGTACCGATTCTGGTTGACGCCGGTGTTGGCACTGCATCCGATGCCGCTGTTGCCATGGAACTGGGTTGTGATGGCGTGCTAATGAACACCGCTATAGCCGCCGCCAAAAACCCTGTGCTCATGGCATCCGCCATGAAAAAAGCCATTGAAGCCGGTCGTGAAGCGTTCCTTGCGGGTCGTATGCCGCGCAAGCGTTATGCTTCAGCGTCGTCTCCCATTGACGGCACGTTTTTTTAAAAACACCCCAGGCCGTATAACAAGATGACAGATACAATTTGCGTCATGCATAATGCCGCAAATTTTTACTGAAACCTTGCCAGAAAAATATTTTGCATGGACAACAGACCGCTTCGTACCGTTCGCAGTTTTGTCAGGCGCCAGGGCCGATTGACCCTTGGCCAACAACGCGCACTTGATAATTTATGGCCGGTTTTTGGTATTGAGTACCAGGAACAACTACTGGACCTAAAAACCATCTTTGGTCGTGATGCGGATAC
>JBFHPZ010000574.1:0-1766 GCA_041592495.1 Gammaproteobacteria bacterium
ACTGGCACTGACCAGGTGATACAGTGGCAGTGTTTCAGGACAAATGGGTGGTGGCGACCAGTCGAATTCCGTTCGCAGATTTTGTTTGAGTACCAACTCGCCGGACTCGGTTCTTGGGAAAACATATAAACCGGGTTTGAGGCCTTCAACGCGATGCACAAACAGCACCAGATGAATGCGTGGTTGCCAGTGCAGGCTATCAAAAGGTGTTGTGTTTAGTCGCGGTAACAGACTATCCAGCATGCGATAAAATTTGCTCAAGGGCAGTATTGATTGCGCATCAAAAGCCTGGGCGCTGCGACGTTGTCGAATAATCGATGAAGCATCGAAGCTGGTATCACAACGGGTAATGACAGGATAGTCCGGTGGTGTCCAGTGTTGATGTGAGGTTTCCGGTTTTTCACAGGTCATGGCAATTTGTTCAATGACATCCCAGTGAATACGATTGCCGGGGCTTAAACAGTTGGCACTGCCTTTCCATTCGGCAGCGTTGGTTATTTTGATCAGGCTATTGATATCCGGTGTTTGACTATCTTCCGTTGTGGTAACCCGTAATAAAACATCGGGTGCTTCTGTTTCGGCATCGTCGAAATCATCACTACGATTCAGGCCCAGTAGCGATGCAATTTGCTGATCACTGCAATGATCGATTAATTCCACTTTCCATCCCAGTACTGCGGCGGCATAGCGAATGGCGGCAATTGCATGTCCTACGTCATGCTGACAATAACGAAAAGCACGTTCACCATATTTCCAGGCTTCGCGCCAGTGAATGGACGACAGGCCGATGATAAAGTTTTTAGAACCCAGCAATGACTTAACTGCTTCGGCTTGTGGTTTTAAATTACAACGCTGTTCAAGACAATGATCATAACTGTCGTAATGATAAACACCGGCAGGAATAATATTGGTACCGGCAAACACCAGATAGGCTTCCGTGGGATGCAAATTGCCACTGGAAGGATTGACGCGTAATGCCCAGCGATCCTTGCCATAAATTTTCCATGCCGATAATCCCAGACATAATTCAAACAGGGCGCCCAGTGTGTTCTGGTCCAGAATGGCCGGTTCAATTTTTTCCTGATAATAAATATCATTGAAACTGACAGTGAGATTTTTTGCGGGCAAGGGTAGTGAGAACCGGGGGCTGCCATCGAAGCGTCGAAACGGATTGGGTTGTGTATCCCAGTCCAGACCATCGGGGCCTGTCGCATACTTCTGCAAGCTGTGTTTGCTGCGCTGGTGATACGCATCGACCGTCATCGTGTCATTCGTCATGGTTTTATACTTATTCTGCCTGTTCACTGTTTTCACTATACCCGTCAATTCAACTTACTAACAATCAGTTACAGCTAAAGGTTCTTCACTGAGTTCATCCGGCCAGCAACCCACCGGTGGCCCCAGTTCATGATTACTGTCTTCAAAACGCACCAGAAATAATATCTGGCTGGGCTGTTCTTCCAGGTGACCTGTATTAATGAGTACACCACGGGCACCCTTGCTGGCGATTTGTATGTCTTCCGCCAGTTCCGGAACACTGCCATCATTAAAGATATCCGTTGCTGCGAAAACCATGTCGCCAGGTTGCAGATTTTCCAAAGTCATAATACTCACCTCGTGGTTACAAAAATTTCAGGGCCCTGTTGTGTCACTGAAAAAACCTTTGTCGCTAATCAAAACAGTGCGTTGATCTGTGTCGCAGGGATTGTTGTATTTGCGACAATGTTGGAGTGGTTTTATTTCACGACATCCAGTTAAATCAATAA
>JBFHPZ010000575.1:0-1761 GCA_041592495.1 Gammaproteobacteria bacterium
AATGCCATGGCGGGTTTAATGTTACGCATTATCAAAACATTCAAGCCGGGGGATTTTGTGCGTATCGGTGAGCAATTCGGTCGTGTAACAGAACGCGGTTTGTTTCATACCGAAATACAAACCGAAGATCGTGACCTGATGACCTTCCCGAATTTATATATGGTCACCAGCCCTGTCACAGTAGTACTGAAATCAGGCACCATTATCTCGGCACAGGTTTCACTCGGCTATGATGTGTCCAGAGGCCAGATCGAGGAATACCTATGCGAAGCTGCTGAATCCATTGGCTTACAGGAGCCCTTCGTGCAAGTCGTGGAACTGGGAGACTACTCTGTCATCTATCGTGTCGCCGGATTTCTCTCGGAAGTAAAACAGCTACTCACAGTTCGCTCAAACCTGCGCAAATCCATCATGGATGTCCTGCATAACAATAATATCGAAATCGTATCACCATCCTTCATGAACCAACGTCAGCTTGATAAAGAAAAAGTATTCATACCGGCCATGCAGCACCGCGCAGCAAAAATTGTACAAACCGCTGATGAAGAAGCGCCCGAAAGTCTTATCTTCGACAAAGGCACGAAAGTGGCTGAAATGGAGCAGTTAAAAGTCGAACAGGAAAAACTCAAGAAACAACTACATGAATTGTCTTCATCCACCATTGCTTATAAAGACCAGAAAAAATTGATCGAGGGAAAAATAGAAGGACTGGCAAATCAAATTAAAGCAATTAAAGAAGAAATAGAACAGCATGCTGTTGAGTAAGCTTTATTATGTGAATTCACAGATTAGAGATCTTGCTGACATTATAAGAGACTGTGATCTGCCCCGACTTATTTTGTTGTCTGACATATATTCTTTCTTTTAGCTGGCCGCTTAACACGGCAGCTGAGTTTGGCATAATGTGCAAGAAATGTGATAAATATGGATATAGAATTCTACATTAAATCATTTACATTCTACTTTTTTGTCTTTTTATATTTATTTGTGTTTTTTGGATCAATCTATGGTCTATTCATAGATGAAATTATTATATTCGGGTTCTCTTTAACTGGCTGGTCAAAGAATCTACTTTGTTTATTCGGCTTATTAGTAGCAGGCCTGGTTGCTTCATATCCTATACTTGTGACCTTGTATAGGGCACTAAACAATAATCATCATTAATATTTGGAGTCAGGGTGGTATTGCAGTATTTTCAATGCGGAAAAAAATATAATCGCCAGGTTCGCTGATAAAGTAGGTTCTGAAATTCTTTATTAAATGGAGTCATATTAAACTAGGGGAGGTTCAACCTGACCCCTGATTCCATACCAAGGGAAATCCGGAGCTGAGTTTTCCTTATATCATTCATGCTTATGTATTGATGAAGAATATGCGATTCATTAAATATTTATTTCTAATCTTCATTATCTACCCATGCTGTATTCATGCCGAGACTGGTACACAAAAACGGATTGTGGGTGCCATCGAAATTGTTGAAATAGTCGAAGCAAATCTGACATTCAAGGCACGCGTTGATACGGGTGCGAAAACTTGCAGTATTCATGCTGAGGATATTCGGATCGATGCAGGATCTAACCCTAAGGGCAAACCCATATCATTTCGAGTGGTGAATGAATCAGGTCAATTCAGAGTTATACAAAGCATTGTGGATTCTTTTGTTTCGGTGAAAACGTCAGAGGGCAAGGAGTTCAGATATAAGGTTCCATTGACGGTGAAATGGAAAGATGTCACCAAGACCGTGCTGGTGACGCTCAACGA
>JBFHPZ010000576.1:0-1758 GCA_041592495.1 Gammaproteobacteria bacterium
GGAAAACAAAATGGTTTCCTGGGGCAACCATTCCAGCACGCTATCCTGCTCAACGATTAATGTCTGTGTTAAATGCGCAACGCGTCCATCACTGCGATAAAACTTTCCGGCTGCCGGTGTCGTAATCAATGAGTGTGCCTTGTTCACTACACTGACATTCAGATTCAATTCATCACCGCCGACAACACCACCCGGTGGATGTAACAGATACACATGACATACTTCGCCTTCCGGATAAAACGGTTTTTGAACCACCAGCGGACCAAAGTGCTCGCGTCGTGCCAGTATGGTTTTATCGGCTCGCCCCTGAAACTGCAACGATAAGGAAGCTTTCCAGTTTTTATCAGACAAAACTGAATTCATCATCAAAACGCTGTAACCAGGAGTTTCATGCCGTAAGCAATGGATAATAAGGAAACGCCAACGCGTAATGAGGTAATGGCCTGGTTACCCCAGCGCTTCATCCAGCCGAACACCTGACCTATCACGCCACCAAAAATCAGCATTGCCAGAAAAACGCCGAAGCCGAACAGCAACAGATAACTCATACCCAGCCAGGGTGATGACAATTGCGATAAAGGCAACAATGCCAGTAAGGGTGCAGAACCTGCAGTGCCGTGTAATACACCAACAAAGACCGGCGCATGTTTATGTCGATGAGAATCTTTTTGATGCTCGCTCATGCCGTGCCTATGACTATGCCAATGGGCATGTTGTGGCAAGCTATCGTGGCGATGAAAATGCAGATGTGCACGCTGACGAACAATATCCCATAGCACATACAGACCAATCATAATGAGTACGACACCCACCAGATTTTCCGCATATGCACTGAGCTCTTCCGGTATGGCCATACCAAGAAACATGACCAGCGTACCGATGAGTATCAGTGCGGCACCGTGACCCAATGCCCAGCGCGCGCAAAACAGCACACTGGTTTTTTTATCAGGCTTTTGACAACTCAAGCCGGTGACTGCCATTACATGATCCGCATCCAGCGCATGCAACATGCCCAGACCAAAACCTAACAGCAGCAAACTCCAGAGCTCGATATTCATTCAGATTTATCTCTTTTATTTGTTTTTATATTACTGGTTGGACAGGTATTGTCTCCATCCACCCAGATCAGTGATGTCTTCAGCACCGGTTACAGCATACCCCTCACAGATAAAGCCTGGCAACCATTGACCGGCTCTGGTTTCCACCTTGCCTATCCCCAAAGGCGCAGGAATGCCCGCAACAAAGCTTCCGAATTCTTCCTTTGGCACTTGCCAGATTTCAATTTCAATCGCCTTGCCATGTTTATCATCACGTATTAATCCGGGTCGCTGTGGCTTGCCGTCAATAACAAACATGCGATACGCCTTTGCAGACGATGTTTTTTCCTTTAACACAGCTCCCCTTTCCCTGAGTTGCCAGTTTAATGCAAGGCCATCGAGATGCGCACCACACACCACAACCGGTATGTTTTCGTCGTAGTTTACAGTTGCTGTTTCATCGGAAAGGTAAGGACGTTTTGTATTTCCCAGCGCCAGGCGCATCGCTTTCTGCCAGACATTGGCATAAGACAGCAACAGGCGATCTTTCATGGCAGTCTGCACCAGAGTAATACCAAACGGTAATTCGTTCTGCATAAATCCGGCGGGCACTGCAACCGACGCGCAATCCAGGAGGTTCATATAATTGGTGTAATAACCCAGATTACTGTTCAACTTGATGGGATCAGCCAGCACTTCATCGATTGTGTAGATAGTGCCC
>JBFHPZ010000577.1:0-1733 GCA_041592495.1 Gammaproteobacteria bacterium
TCTAACCTGGCAAAACCCAAAACCCGCATTATGCTGAATCTCGCCAATCCGGAAATGGCATTTGAAACTTCACAGCTGCCGGTTGATGGCGTCGGTCTGGCACGTCTGGAATTTATTATTAATAACAGCATTCGCATTCATCCGCGGGCCTTGCTTGAATACAGTAGTCTGGATAAAAAACTGCAACAGCAAATTGATGAAATTACGTCAGGTTATCCCGATCCTGTCAGTTTCTATGTCAAACGTTTGGCTGAAGGTATTGGTACTATTGCAGCCGCGTTTTATCCGCGACAAGTGATCGTACGAATGTCTGATTTTAAATCCAATGAATATGCCTGTTTGTTAGGTGGCGAATTATATGAACCCAGGGAAGAAAATCCCATGATCGGTTTTCGTGGCGCCTATCGCTATCCGTCGGATGCATTCCGGGAATGTTTTGAGCTGGAATGTAAGGCTATTTTACGCGTGCGCCAACATATGGGTCTGAATAATGTGGATGTGATGATTCCCTTTGTGCGCAGTGTTGATGAAGGTAATGGTGTTCTGGATCTCATGGGATCGTATGGCTTGAAACGTGGTGATGATGGCCTTAAAGCCTATCTCATGTGTGAAATACCCGCCAATGCATTACTCGCTGATAAGTTCCTGCAAAACTTTGACGGCTTTTCCATTGGCTCCAATGACCTGACCCAGTTAACCCTGGGCGTTGATCGTGACTCTGGTTTAATTAAAGGCTTTGATGAACGCAACGAAGCCGTCACTATCATGATGAAAATGGCCATTGATGCCTGTAATAAACAGGGTAAGTATGTTGGTATTTGTGGTCAGGCGCCTTCGGATTTTCCTGAAATCACCCGATGGTTGGTAGAGCAGGGTATATCATCCATCTCCCTCAACCCTGACAGTGTCATTGATATGACAAATGTAGTACTAACGGTTGAGGACGAAATAAAAAATTAAAGCGAATTTATTTCTGCCAGATAACCGGGTTAATATATTTAACCCGGTTTGTTTTGTTATCAATAGTTTGTATCCTGCGTTGCCATGACAGCTGCATTGCATAGTTCATAGTAAGCGTCCGCCACAGCTTTCACCAGTGAGAAATTCTGTGTAATTATTCCCTGAGCCTGGATAGTAAACGGGCCTTTCATGCCGGTTCTGAGAACCGCATTTGCAGCGGCATCTCGTTGTTGAATACACTCTGCAGCCTGATTGCGCCATTGCGAAAATGGCGCTCCTACATTTTTCAGGAAAGTGTTGGAACGGGTAATCACATTTTGTTTGTGTTTCCGAATGACACTGTTATGACAATTTATATCCATACCTATGCCACTGCCGCAGCGCCCATCTTCTCTGACTTTATGTTCCTCTAATGCAGTAATGTCTTGTTGTAGATTTTGTTGATACTGATTAACTAACTCTTGTTGAGTCATGCTGATATCCATAATGCATTGATTAATCGATTCATCGGTCAAACGGGTCAAGGCATCTCCCTGCTCATCGGTTACGGCGGCTGCATAAGATATTTGTGTCATGGATGCATAGGCTTGTTCGGTAAACTGCCTGGCTGCAATTTCTTCTGCACGTTGGGATGTCGCTTTGGCATGTGAGCATTCGGCATTATCTATCTTGTCTGGAAGAAAGGGTATTTGGTTGAGTAAATCTGATGCAGATTCAGTTGGGCCTGCCAGTGTCGGCGCAATGGGTAAAGTCAATAGTGCTAGTAAAAATAA
>JBFHPZ010000578.1:0-1732 GCA_041592495.1 Gammaproteobacteria bacterium
ATTGGTGGCCAGGTATACAAGTTTACCGGTTTTATTTCCGACGAAGGTTCTGTTGCACCAACGGAGCGCACAACGGATGATCATATTGCCATTTTGACCTATTGGAAGTCATTCGATCAGCATGAAAAATCCCATGCCGACAAAATTTTTAATGAGAAATTCAGTGCACTTGCCGAGAAATGTCAGGAAACCTATGAAGTGGGTTATGAAATGTTATGGCAAGGTATACCTGAATAACTTTTTAGGCCCTAAATAAAAAAGCCACTCTTCAAGAGTGGCTTTTTCGGTTAATTGCAGTTAATTATGGTGCGAAGTTATATTCGCTGTTGATACCTGTGCTGACTGTGACACTGGCCTGTTGTGTGAAGTTGATGTTTTCATCATTATCGTTATCACCATCCGGTGCATTATCCAGATTGGCCTCACAGGTATACGCAACAGTGTAATCACCTGCAGGCAGGAAACCGGCAGTGTAATTGTAGGCGCCTTCATCATTCATGCTGATGGTCAGGGCTACAACTGGGTCATCAATACCATCCATATCGTCAACCGGATCGCCTTCATTGAAGACGTAAACACCGGGATAACAGCCTTCTGTTACCAGTGATGGATCAATATTGCCGGAAATGGATCCTGCTTGCGATGTTTCCACAATGCGCAATGTGGGACGCATCATATATTTTTCATTTCCTGGTTTACCAGTTTTGTGTACCGATTTACGTAAATCGAAGTCGATAGTAAAGGCGGTTATACCGTCGGCATCAACAGTGAATGAGCGATTCAACTTGAGTCCTGTTTGATTACCGCTGGGTATTCTCAGAGGGAAGGTGCCACCACTATTTTCTTCAATAAGGTAGGTGCTATTTTCAGCATCATCAATACTCAGGCGAATCCAGGAATAACGTCCTGCGGCAATAGGTTCATTCAGCAGTACAGTTGAATTATTACCAGAAAGACTCATCAGGTTCAGTTTCTGTGGTGGCTCGATAACATAGGATTGGGCATCACCCTGTTCTGGTTTGATGGTGACACCATCAAAGGTGATCCAGACGGCATCGGCCTCGTCAACTGGTGCGTCGGTGATGGCTATGTTGATACTACCCTGACTACTACTGCCACCATTGTCGCAGGCGCCAAGCAGGAGGCTGCTGAAGGCAAGTGCCAGGGTAAAGAATTTAGTCATATTGGCGTTCATCATTTTTATCTTCTCTATTGGTTAAGCAACAAAATTATAATAACGTCGGTTCCTGGCTGGCTTTGTGAACTGGTGAATACTATCAAAACAAAAAAGCCCGACTTTTGGTCAGGCTTTTTAAAGTTAAAAAATAAAATCGGTTAGAACGAATAGGGCAAATGTGCCTGAATAGCATTTGTATCGTGTCTTACCAGATTTTTGTCAATTTCAGAAACGACATGTTTAATGGTTTCACTGCTCAGGCATTTTCGTAAGGTTCCCAGAAATGCTGGCGGAGACATGAGTATTAGTTTGTCGAATTTACCGTGGTTACGTGCTTTGTCGAGCATATCACCAATGTTTTTTGCAAATTCCATTGTTTCGTGTTCCTTGGCGCTGGTATGGGTGCCCATGACGTGGTTACCATGTCCCATGCTGTCTTGTGAACGGCCTGGTAAATCAGATGTGAGTTGCTGTTCGTGTGTTCGTGAGGGTGTATGGGCAAAGCCTTGAAGTTCTTTGAGTGGTGAGTTTTTTTTGTCGAGTTCAAATATTTTA
>JBFHPZ010000579.1:0-1723 GCA_041592495.1 Gammaproteobacteria bacterium
CCGTTCCTGATGCTGGATGCCTTCTCTTCGGATAATCCCGACGACTACATTGCTGGTTTTCCGCCGCATCCCCATCGCGGTTTTGAAACCGTGACCTATCTGGTAGAGGGCCACATGCGCCACCGAGATCACCTGGGAAATGAAGGAGATCTGAAGCAGGGAGGCGTGCAATGGATGACGGCTGGCCGTGGCATTATCCATGAAGAAATGCCCCAGCAGCAGGATGGTTTGCTGCGCGGTTTTCAACTCTGGATCAACCTGCCGGCGGCAGAAAAGATGAAGCCGGCGGGGTATCGCGATATTGCTGATACCGAGATGCCGCGGCTGGATTTATCTACCGGTGGGCAGATTAAAGCCATCGCTGGTGAAGTTACATTGGGAAATCATACGCTGACCGCGCCGGTGAAAGGGGGGGCCACCGATCCATTATATCTGGATGTAGTGTTGCGCCCGCAGGAAAGTCTGACAGTGCCGGTAACCCGTGGCTATGGCAGTTTCCTTTACGTATTTGAAGGGGCGCTTGATGTGGCGGGTGAAACGGTGCAAAGCGATCACCTGGTGACCTTGACCGATGGTGATGCCGTTAGTGTGAAGGCCGGTAAGGACGGTGCGCGCTTGTTGGTGCTGGCGGGTAAACCGTTGGGCGAGCCCATAGCCCAGTACGGTCCCTTTGTAATGAATACTCAGGATGAGATCAATCAGGCGCTGAGTGATTATCGCGATGGAACCCTCACCGCAGAGCCATCATTGTTCTAAAGCAAACCACGCCCCGGCCAGTCCGGGGCGTTTTTGTTAGCGCGAAGCAATGACCCACACCGCATGCACGATGCCGGGTAGATAACCGAACAGGGTGAGCACGATATTAATCCAGAAATGTTTGCCCAGTCCCTCCTGCAGGAACACGCCCAGTGGTGGCAGCAAGATGGCGATCAGTATGCGAAGCAGATCCATGAGGAAAGCCTCCGTTTGATTTTGTTTGAGCGGATAGCCCTGTCCGGGCTGTCAGCTGACACTATTAGATAACCATGCAGGGTGCTGTCCTGTCAGCGACAATACGTAAAAATTACAACTGGCTTTGCAAAAAATGACGTAATTTCGCCAGGGAATGACAGGTCGACGACGGGGTGCCACACTGGGTATCAGTGGCAAAAAGCATGCAACAATAAACCTGATGAATAGCGAGAGAGGCAGACCATGAATGTGTTGGCATTTTCCGGATCCCTCAGAGAGGGATCTTTCAATTCCGGGTTGGTTCGTGCTGCGGTAGATCTCGCGCCTGCGGGTGTTGTTATCAAGCAGGCGGACATTTCGGCGGTGCCGCTCTACAACGGTGATGAAGATGGTGATAGTAAGCCGGCGGCGGTGGATTATCTGGCTCAGCAAGTTATCAAGGCAGATGCCCTGCTCTTCGCAACACCGGAATATAACTATTCCATTCCTGGTGTGTTGAAAAATACCATCGATTGGTTATCCCGTGTGCCTGGCAGCATCTTCGCCGGAAAGCCGGCGGCCATCATGGGAGCGTCCATGGGAGGTATGGGAACCAGCCGCAGTCAGTATCACCTGCGCCAGGTGTTGGTATTTCTTGATGTGCACCCACTGAACAAGCCGGAGGTGTTCGTGTCGGCCGCGCACCAGAAGTGCGATGCCAATGGTAATCTCACGGAAGAGAACAGCCGGGAAATGATCGCCAGGCAACTTCAGGCCTTGAAGGACTGGCACG
>JBFHPZ010000580.1:0-1712 GCA_041592495.1 Gammaproteobacteria bacterium
AGTCATAATGATTGTTTATTGTTGCAATGACAGTAGTAAAATCAATGGATTCTGGCTGGTTTCTAATCTGTTCCAGCAATTCTTCAATAGAATAGGTGTTATTCATTAAAATATTCCAGGCTATGGTAATTCTGTAAGCAGGTGCAGTAAGATACTAAAGTCAGTTTGTATCATAAAATTACTGGATTTTCAGTAAAAGTAGATTGCAGGATGGGAAAGAAATGACCAGGTTACTCAGTTTGCTCATGGTGTTATTTATTACGTCTTGCCAGTCGGTACAACCCTACGATGAATCTTCCCGTTTCTACGAGGTGCCCGTTGATTCCAGTCTGGTATTAAACAAGCCCGTCACCATCGCACCAAATCTGGCAAGAGCGTATTTTCAATATGGCAAACAAGTCAGCAAGAAAGATATAGAAAAATATCAACCCCATTGTTATTTACTGGTCAGTACATTATCTGAACAGGAGCAAATCATAAAGCCGGACACATTTATTGTGCATCGGGTCGGGCGTGATTTTATTGTATCCGCCAGCCAGCAGCACTATGCTAGCATTGCTATGAATATGTTTGATGTGTCTCTTGTGGAGTATGTGAATATCTATCATCTTTCATCAGAGAGACAACCACATGTTCTCAGTCTCAATTGCCTGCAATGGGCGGATACAAGCGACCGACTCTATTTAACCGTGGCAGAGGTGCGTCAATCATTGGGTGATTATTTTACACTTCGGCTGGCAGGCATCGATAATTAATAACGAACACGACTGGCAATCGGCAGAGATAAAGCTCTCATGATATATTGCATCACAGCGAGATCAGGTTGTGATATTTACAGCAATAGTGCATATAATCAACCCGATTGTTTATATCTGGCTTTATAAAAAACTTCCCTCAAATAAAAGGAGATCGTCATGAAAAGTGTTAAATCACTGTTTCTCGTAGCCGGTTTGTTTATTGGTAATGTGTATGCCGGAATTGTCACAGAAGAAGTGACCTATCGCGAAGGTGACACTGTGATGAAAGGCGTGATTAGCTATGATGACAGTGTGACAAAAAAGCGCCCTGGTGTTCTGGTTGTTCATGAATGGTGGGGCCATAACGACTATGCCAGAAAACGTGCGCAAATGCTGGCGGAATTAGGTTATACCGCGCTTGCAGTTGATATGTATGGTGACGGTAAAACAGCCAGCCATCCAGATGATGCAGGAAGCTTTGCCAAGGCTGTTGGGGGTAACCCGGAACTGGCCAGGGCACGTTTCACATCAGCCATGAATACCTTGCAATCTCATAAGACAGTAGATGCCAAAAATATTGCCGCCATTGGTTATTGTTTTGGCGGTGGTATCGTGCTGAATATGGCACGGCAAGGTCTGGATCTAAAAGGAGTTGCCAGCTTCCATGGTAGTGTTGCTACCCAGTCACCAGCTAAAAAAGGTGATATAAAAGCCAGGATCAGGGTGTTTAATGGCGCTGATGATCCTATGGTGAAATCCGAACAGCTGGAAGCTTTTAAAACTGAAATGGCTAATGCAGGCGTGGATTACAAGGTAGTGAGTTACCCCGGTGTTAAACATAGCTTTACCAATCCACAGGCAGACGAATTTGCCAAAAAATTCAATTTGCCACTGGCCTATGATAAGCATGCAGATGAGGATTCCTGGAAACAGATGAAACAGTTCTTTGCCTCCATTTTCAAGTAGCACAGATCC
>JBFHPZ010000581.1:0-1701 GCA_041592495.1 Gammaproteobacteria bacterium
GCTATTTATTATTTTTTTTATCTTCAATAATCACATCCAGATTGGTAGGTTGGGCTAAACGCAGTAAAGCCCAGCATTGTTTCTCGGGAGGTGTTGTCGGGTGATCAATTCCAGGTATTAAAGATGCTGGTGAGTGTAGTAGGAAATACTAGCATAAATGTTTTGTCTGACAGTTTAAGATCTTTCGGCCTCGCTCAGGATGACAAGGGAGGGTAGCAGGGCAGCTGTATTTTTAGGATGCACTTCAGGTGTAATCATAATTACAATGAGCTGATAGAAAACTACCTATCCCTACGTTCAACAGTTTCAGGGTCAGCCGTAATAGGGCGATAAATTTCAACACGGTTGCCATCTTCAACAATTGCATCCAGCTTGGTGACTCTGCCGAAGATGCCGACCTTCTGTTCTTCAAGATTAATTTCAGGGAACATATTCAACAGGCCGGATAATTCGATGACCTGTTTTACTGTGCTGCCATCGGGAACTTCCAGTTTCAGCCAGACCTGTTTTTTTCCGTTATCGTATGCTGTGCCTACATTCATGTTTGTCTTCCGGTTATGCGGGTACGCTTTCGCTGCTTGGTTCTTGTTCGTCGTCTTTTGCTTTCGCCAGTTTGGCCTGTTGTACGCGTCTGTCAATGATGCGCTTGGCGGCGAGTAAAAATCCAAGCGCGAGGAAACCGCCCGGTGGCAGAATCATTAACAGGAATCCGCGATAGTCGGGTATCAATGTCAGTTCCAGAAATGAAAAAGTATTTCCCAGTAGCAGTGGCGCATTGGCAAATAATGTTCCGCTGCCGATAATTTCACGGACTGCACCCAATATCACCAGTGCAAGGGTGAAGCCTATGCCCATCATCAAACCATCGACCATGGAAGGTGCCATGGAATTTCGGAATGCAAATGATTCGGCTCTTCCTAAAATCGCACAATTGGTTACGATCAGGGGAACGAATAATCCCAGCACTTTATGCAGGTCATGCAGCCAGGCATTCATACTCATGTCGACCAGGGTTACTATTGTGGCAATGATCAGTACGAATACTGGAATACGCACTTCCGGTGTAATAAGACCCCGAAACATGGAAATTGCCAGGCCAGATAAAACCATTACTACCAGCGTAGCCAGTCCCATGCCCAGACCATTGGTGGCTGTGCCGGTGACCGCCAGCAGGGGACAAAGTGCCAGCATTTGTGAAAACACCACGTTATTGTCCCAGAGACCGTTACGTACAATGCGTTTGTAATCATTACTCATGGGCTTCACCTTTTGAACTGTCTGGCTTGTCGTCTTGTGCCTTGATTACATTCGAAGTAGTTTGTTCTTTTTCTTTTTCGATTGGCGCAGAGTTGGGCAGGTCAAAAGTGAGAATTGATTTATTTTGTAACTTCTCTGGTTGATGTGCATATATTACGTTCAGTATTTTTGCCTCAATAGGAGATATTCGTTCCAAGATGTCGATATATGCGCGTCTTAGCTCGATTTCTGTGTCTGAAATTGTTGAATTCACTAATAAATTCACCCATAAATCCTGAAGATAATCATCATCTTCCAGAGAGGCGGCAGAAAACAGAGGTATAGCTAGTTTTATTGGAATAGCTCGACTAGGTTCCTCTTGACCCATATTTTTCATCGTTTCATTGGCACGCTCCATGAGCCTGACTTGTCTCTCCCATCTCATATATTTGAGCTTGTCTTCGA
>JBFHPZ010000582.1:0-1692 GCA_041592495.1 Gammaproteobacteria bacterium
AATACCATGGCGGCATCATTATGACGTTCCTTACTCAAATACAGCTCACCCAGATTTTTATAGATGAGTGGAATGTAGAGTCGATCATTATGCTTGACGAAAACGCCTGCTATGGTATCTGTGCCATCCTTGTAAGAAAGGGAATAGCTGATAACCCGTAAAACATCATTTATAAAGTCTTGCTCGGACTTTGCTATGTCCAGATTGAGTGTATCGGCAAGAATCTTTCCTTCCTGTTGCTTGATGTCCAGTATTTTGAAGAATGATCCAAGTGCCAGATAGTAGTTTGATTGCTTAAACTGTGACCATCCTAGTTTGTATAGGGCTTTTTCAAAGTAAATGGACGCTGGGTGGTTACTGACAATGTCTTGATAAGCTTTTTCAGCTTCAGCGTACTCGCCAAATGTAAATAAGATTTCACCACGCCTGAATTGAACCTCATCGATATATTGCGTGTTGGGGTGTTTGGACAGGATGGTGTCCATTGCCTCCAGCGCTTTTTCATTTTCACCAATTAATGAATAGGCTTTTGCCAGCTGATATAAGATTAAATCATTGGTTTGATTGTCGGGGTAGGAGGACAGGTAAGTCTTATAGTGCTCAATGGATGAGAGCATGATTTTTTGACCGTCAACCGTTACCTGTTGATTGTCCTGGGTGTTCTTGAATTCACCTATTTCCAGTTCAAGGTCGGCAAGGCGTCGCAGGGCATCACTGTAACGCTCATTATTTGATGAGTTTGCAAGGAACTCCCGGTAACTTCTGGCGGCATCATCTCTATTGGGTGGATTCAGTTCTACTGACTGATACTCCAGATTTCTCTTGGAAATCTCGGCCAAAGTCAGTTGCTTGTTATTGCTACAGGCAGAGAGCATGCTGGCTGTTGCTATAATGGCTAATAGGTTTTTGCTGGCATTCATCACTGTATAGACTCTTTCCTGGGTGAAGTTAAAGAGTCATAGATTCGTGCTTTAGCAAATAAGGCACGATCATGCAGCATTTTTAATCGATTGGCATACTGATTGGCAGTTTCTAAAGCCATCGATGCAATTATGTTTTCCTGGGTCGCAATCGATTTCTCTATATCATTTCGTAATTGTTCAATGCGTTTATTCTTTTCCCGGATCTCGGTCAGAAAATGTTTGTGCCTGGCAGGTGCTTCTTTCCAGGTGTTGGATAAAGAGGCTATGCTGCGATTCATCTGGTTTATGGCATTATCCAGTTCGCGGGTGGCTTTTTGTGTTTGCCAAAGGCGAGAAGCGTAATCGGTGTTGATTTGCCAGATCAGGATGCCGTGCAATAAATTAAATTTGTCATTCTGTTCATCGATATCTGTATGGCCTCGAAGAGAGGCAATGCGATCTTTGATTGTGTTCAGGCGATCCAGCTGTTCCTGCTCGCTGTCTTCTATCATGCCAAGTGTGGAGTCGTCAGTTTGAAATGAGTTGATTTGCTGCAGCAGTTCGCTGCGTTTAGCGAGAAGCTGTTTTGATCGTTCAAGTAATGGGCGATGATCGTTATTCTTGATTTTACGATTATAAGTAAGTCTTTTCTCTTCAAGAATAAGATCTAATGCGGGCAAGTTGCTTTCCCATTTACTCAGGGTAAAACTCAGATACCTTAATTCCTGAAGATTTTTGACAGCATCATGAAATTCCAGGGATACAAACAGCTCTGACAGGTATTTGTTTG
>JBFHPZ010000583.1:0-1686 GCA_041592495.1 Gammaproteobacteria bacterium
CTTTTTTTAGCTCCTGAGACACCTGAGAAAGCCATTAAGGTTGACGATATACGCCAGCTTTGTCAGGCGTTGACACTGACCAGCCAATATGAAGGTTACAAGATTGCTTTAATTGCATCTGCCGATAATATGAATGTAAACGCTGCTAACAGCCTGCTTAAAACCCTGGAAGAACCGGGTGCAAATACCTTATTAATACTGATCAGCTCAAAAGCTTACCGTTTGCCAGTGACAATTCGCAGCCGTTGCCAGGCCATTAAATTTAATATTCCCGAATATGAAGCTGCCCGACAATGGCTAGAAAGCCAGGCGGTAGAAAATGCAGCAGCATATCTTTCCCTTGCACATGGCGCGCCTTTGAAAGCCCTGGGGCTTGCGGATGCCGAATCGAAAGAAAGACGAAAAGTACTGAACGAAGCTCTTATCGCTGTTGCAGATAGTCGACCGGTGACGGAATGGGCTGAAAAACTGGCCAAATATCCATCGAATGAGTTGCTGGATTGGCTATATGACTGGCTTGTAGATATGATTAAACAAAAAGCGGGTCAACAACCGATTTTTACCCCGGATTCTCATTCCATGCGCCAGATTGTGGCTCATGTCCGTGAAACAGATTTGTTTATCCTGCTGGATGAGGTTATTTCGCTGAAAAAAATGCAATCTATATCCTTGAATACGCAAATGTTTTGGGAAGATTTGCTAATATCTTGGAATCGAATCATAAAAAGGGCTTAAGGTTAACTCATGTCGGCACCTGGAAAAGCACCAAGACAAGGTATTCTTTCACTAACCATTAAGGATAAAGCTGCATTGTATGCGGCCTATATGCCATTTGTTAAAAATGGTGGCCTGTTTATACCCACCAACAAGGCATATAACCTGGGTGATGAAGTATTCATGCTCCTAACCCTGATGGAAGATACCGAACGTATGCCTGTTGCCGGAAAAATTATCTGGATTACCCCTCCCGGAGCCCAGGGCAATAAAACAGCCGGTATCGGAGTACAATTCGGTGCTCAGGACAATGGCCAAACCCGCAGCAAGATTGAAACCTATTTGGCGGGTGCCCTCAAAGCTGATCGCATGACACATACCATGTAAGCTTAAGGCTAAAATCATTGGCAATCCAAAGGTTTATTACCATCTATTCCTGTTAACATCCCTATGGTTTTTAAAGTCTCGATCTCGAGGCCTGTTATATATGTTTATCGACTCTCATTGCCATCTTGATTGTATAGATCTCACCGATTTTGATCATCGTTTCGATGCCCTTCTCGAGGTTATTCAACAAAACCAGGTTAGCCGCATGCTCTGTGTCAGCATCAACCTGGATCGTTATCCCAAGATGCGTGAACTGGTTGAGTCCCGTGACAATATCGATATTTCTGTTGGAATACATCCATCCGATGCCCGTGATCATGCCAGCGACAACAAAACGCTGTTAACTCTGGGAAGTGATGAAAAGGTCGTTGCAATTGGTGAAACCGGCCTGGATTATTATTATGGTAAAGACAGCAAACCGGAACAACAGGCCAGTTTCAGGCTCCATATACAAGTTGCAAATCAGCTCTCAAAACCACTCATCATACATACCCGGGATGCCCAGCAGGATACGATTTCTATCATGCGCGAAGAAAGCGCCCATCACTGCGGTGGTGTCATGCACTGTTTCACCGAAACCTGGGA
>JBFHPZ010000584.1:0-1684 GCA_041592495.1 Gammaproteobacteria bacterium
GCCTGTTCTTCCCAATCCAGGTCTTCACGGCCAGTTGTGTAACGAAACAACCAGTTGCGCAGATAGTCTTCACATTCATCAGCTGTAATAAAAGAACCTACCTTATCTCTAATAATCACTTTAATGTAATGTGCAATGCGAGAGCCGCACAGCATATGCTGAAGCATTGCTGAAAGCCTCGCATTTATATTGGCGTCCCGTGATTCCATACGTTTTGGTATCTGGATTGACTGATTGCTATAAAATGCAGCGAAGGGCATATCATAACATTGGCATAAAGGCACAAATCCTAAATCACAAATTTCTCTTTCTACACCATCGGTAATAATGACATCGACTACCGGTTTATGTGCAATGCCTGCTGTTTCAGTACTAAATACATCAACAGGTAAAGTGGTAATCAGGCCGCCGCCAATCTGGTTGCGTGGAACGCCACGTATGTGGCCAAACCAGCCTACATTTGCGAATTCTCGAATCAGGATACCGGCAAAAGCATAACTGGCGTTACCCCACAGATATTTGCTCGAATCCTTCGCACCACATTTTTCCTGGAAGTGAACACCTTTATAGCTGCCGGGTTTTGTGCGATAGGGAAGTCGCATCAGGATATGAGGCAATGTTAAACCAATGAATCTTGAGTCAGGTTTTTCTCGAAATGAACGCCATTTA
The DNA here is from genome assembly GCA_041592495.1 of Gammaproteobacteria bacterium. GTDB lineage: Bacteria > Pseudomonadota > Gammaproteobacteria > SZUA-229 > SZUA-229 > JBFHPZ01. Next base: position 670 of record JBFHPZ010000584.1, read on the forward strand.
ATATATTCAGTTTGTGAAAATATGGTTTCAAAATTTAATGGAGTGCCGAGGGCAGAGAAGTCATCAAGACCGAACAATTCCGGTGAGGCAGATGCAATAAAAGGAGCAAACGAAGCTGCTGCAATTTGCGAAATACCCTCAAGAATAACGATATCTTCGTATTTATGGCGTTCAGATGGTTTATGTGAAAGTTCATAGTCACCAATAAGTACACCATAGGGCTCACCACCAGGAGTGCCGTATTCTTCACTGTATATTTTCTGAAAGAGCTGGCTTTGATCAAATTCCAGGGCGCGACTAATATCTTTGACCACTTCTGCCCAGCTAATATCAAGCACCTTGAGCTTAATATTCCGGCTCCCATAGGCTTGCACCGCAAGATAATAAATACCTCGCCATGAGGCTTCCAGTTTCTGGAATTTTGGATGATGAATGATCTCGTTTAATTGATCATTTATTAACTCATCAAGAGTCGATATTGTTCTCAGAATAGCATTTCTTATGTCATCGGCTGATTTAATACTTTTTTTGGGTATAAAAGTATCAACCCAGTATCGAATGGCTTTGTGGCTATCTTTTTCAGAGATAAACTCATCAAGATTTGTAATATAAGCTTGTTGTGCACAAAGAGACTCAATATCAACTTTTTGAGTCGATGAATTTAGTTGATATAAGTTCGATTGAACATTTGTTGATGACACGAAGAATCCATTGAAGAAAATGCGGGGATAAATAATATCCCCGCAAATTTACTAACCTGCTTTCGGAATGTTTGCCACCATGCGGAGAGAAGCAGTAAGTTCTTCCATTTGCAACCATGGGCGTAACCAGGCTACTGCACTAAATACGCCTGGCTGTCCGGGTACTTCCTTAACCTGGATACTGGCCTCAGCAAGCGGAAACCGTGCTTTCATTTCAGCACTGGCGCCTGGCGTTGCATTTACATAGCTTGAAATCCAGCGATTCAGCCATTCTTCGGCATCTGCTGCTTCCATAAATGAGCCCACTTTGTCGC
>JBFHPZ010000585.1:0-1664 GCA_041592495.1 Gammaproteobacteria bacterium
ATGGCGGGAAAAATAGGCCTGAGGAAAGATCTCGCCGAAGAAGGTAATCAGCACTGTTGAGAAAAAGAATGCACCAACACCTGTAAGCACCGATTCCGATAACAATGTCAGTAATACATTAATGGCAACATTACCCCAGAGCACCGTTGTTAACAGGAAGTTCGAGTCTTTTCTCAGTTCCAGTATTCGTGTGGCATCGGCATTACCCGTGGATGATTCCACCTCCAACCGTAATCGACTAATACCCAGCAACGCCAGGTTCAGGCCGGAAAACATGGCGGACTGCGAAATACAAAACAGGATTCCAAACCAGGTTAATGCTGCTAATGAAATATAATCCGTCATTACTAGATTAGTGTTGTTCTGATGATAAGAAATATCGCAACAAAATATTTATGCCGCATCGCTTTCTTCGGCCATATCGATCTTGATTTGCCGCTGTTCATTTGACAAGGGATAATCGGTAATTGCCAACAGCCCATTTAAGGCTGCCGCCGCTTTAACTGCCTGTTTCACCATACGATCAAGTCGGTAAATCTGTTCCAGAAAAATACTCATATTTTCAACCGATATTCGCTGTAGTGCCGCTTCCGATAATAATTTATCTCGCAACTTTCGATATGACTGGTGGTATTCTTCCTGCTGCACTTCACAGGCATCATGATCGTAATCATCATTCTGGGCATTGGCACGATTTAAAAGCGTTGATGCATCCGCCTCATATTGATGAACAGCCTGAGACAATTCCACGTCATCAGGTAATTGCATGCCGACTTGTTGCTTTGCATAATTCAATGCCAACTCTGCAACGGTTCTATAGCACTGTGTTGCATATAATACTTTTTCGAATTCCTGCGCCACTTCATTAGGCAAAGACCCCTTACCCAGTTTCACCATAAATTCACTGATTGAATTTGCCAGCCTGGTTACAGCGACTGAATCTGTTTCCATCATACGATCAAGTGCTTTTTCTGTGCTCACAGCACTGCTGGCCATACGACGGGCCACACTCCCTAAATGCCCCAGTTCAAGGCTAAGTGCATTTAAGGCCAAGATAGGCGTCCCGATCACAGTGCTATCCAGATATTTTGAGCGTCCTTCAATTTCATCTGCTGTACGGAAACGATGCTCCAGAAAATGACTTAGCTTCTGCGAAAGTGGCAGCATCAATAAAACACCCAGCACATTAAAAACTGTATGGAACAAGGCTAAAGTGATAGCTGGAATATCTTCGAGCCCCAGGAGTTGACTTGATACTCTAATAATCCAGAACAGAATGGGCAAGATCAGTAATGCAACTACGCCGGTAGCAAGATTAAAAATAACATGTGCGGCAGCAACCCGTTTTGCATTGGAAGTCGCGCCAATAACGGCAAAACCGGCCGTTGATGTTGTACCTACATTGGCACCAATAACAACAGCTGCCGCTGCCTCAAGCGAAAGTACACCACCGGTGGCTGCGGTTAATGTGATTGCAATTGCAGCACTGGATGATTGTGTCAATAAGGTCATCATAAAACCAATGGCTACATAAGCTAAAACACCGGCAAAACCATTTAAAGACAGGTTTTGAAAATCAATCCCTGCGGCCATGCTCTCAAACGCATTCTTGAGAACATCGATTCCAATAAAAAACAGACCAAAGCCTGCCAGGGCAAGACCCA
>JBFHPZ010000586.1:0-1658 GCA_041592495.1 Gammaproteobacteria bacterium
ACAATAGCCCGGTGCATATCGCGAGTTTCATCGGATAATTCCTTAACCGGTTCATGATAACCTTCGTTTGACATGACATCCCCTTTCTTTAATTACAGTTTGATGCGATTTCTTTGAGAAGCTCGGATTAATCAGAGCATCTTAAGATAATAGGCGATTCAATACTGATAACCAAGCCGGTCAATAATGCACGCTGAAATCATCGAAAGTTTCATGTGCCAGATCATGAATGTCGACATTTTTCACCTGCGCCATGGGTGGTCCCTGTCTCAGCCATGATTCAAACCGGGCAAGTTGTTGTTCATCTCCGCAGGCAACCGCTTCCACGCGACCATCACGCAAATTTTTTACCCAACCTTTAAGACCAAGCAGCTGCGCTTGTTCCTGTGCGCTGGCGCGGTAAAAAACACCCTGCACTCGTCCACTGATAATGTAATGCCTGCATAACATTAAAAAACCACTTTGGCTGCCTGTCGTGCAATATACGAACGATTCGAAGGATAAGCGAATTCCACCTGCACGCTGTGCATGCCACTGGCATCCGGTACAGGTTCAATGCGTTTGACGCTTGCATTATAGCTATCACCACCAATCACAACCTTTGCCTGCTGATCCATAGTTATAGCCGCCAATGTGTCCGCTGTCACCTTGAGTTGCACCTGCATCAGTCCCGCTTTGGCTATTTCGATACGAAATTCTGACTGGTTTTCTTCGGAAATAATCATGCCCTGAATCAGGTTACTTTGAATAACAACACCATCGAAGGGTGCAATCAATTGTGACTGCTGTAGCTGCCATTGCATCAATTCCAGTTCTGCCCTGGCCATCGCCTGCTCTGCTTTTAGTCCTTTGAGTTTCACTTCAGTTTTTTGTAGCTCGACTTCCGACAATACGGTGCGATCGTACAGCTCCTGCGCCTGATCAAAATCCTGCTGGGCATCGAAAATCATGGGCGACAGTTTATCAATAGCTGACTGTGCTTTTTTCACACGACTAGCAAACGGCATCCTATCCAGTCTGGCCAGTAGCTGTTTTTGTTTTACAACACTGCCGGCCTGCACATTCAGCTCGGATATAACACCGGTAACAGGAAAGCCAAGTATCAGCCGTTGTCCCCATACCAGGGTGCCCTGTATTTCTTCCGCAAAACTGCCGGTGGCGGGAATCAGTAAAATGAATAATGTAATGGCTCTCAGGCGGTTCATTGTGTATCACCTGTCTCTATTTTATTTTCGGTTAACAGTTGCAATTCCATCCATGCCAAGGCCAGTTCGAAATCGGTTTTGGCTTGTTGATAACGTACTTCGGATATGGCGGTCATGGCATCACCCAGGTTTGTCGCAACTTCCATTTCGTACAAGGCACGATTGCGATCCAGTGACAACTCGCGATAATTCAATGCCAGTTGCATTTGCTCGCGACGGGTTTTCAGCAAGCGTATGTTTTGCCACAGTTCCAGCACGCGTTGCCGAGTGCGCGCCTGCTCATCCAGCAGCATGGAACGTTGTTTCAACATCACACTACGTGCTTTGGCGACATCAGCCTGTATGCCCTGATGTTCAAACAGGGGAATGGTTAAATCCAGCTGTGCCCGCCAGTCATCATTGGAAGAGGATTCCCGGGAATACTCGGACACTTCCAGTTTAGCATCCAGTGTG
>JBFHPZ010000587.1:0-1653 GCA_041592495.1 Gammaproteobacteria bacterium
CCACGGCCTGGGGAAGGGTGGAGAATATTTCCTGTAAATGCGATTCCGCAGTAGGACCTGAAACGCCGATATGCACAAAGGCATCACTGCTGTCTTCGATAGTCACCTTGGACATGAGCACAAACATGCGTATGCGTTTGAGTGTGGTTTCCAGCTGGGTACGGGGAAGTTGCAGATAATAGGTTTCATCCCGTTTAAAAATGCGGAAACTGGATAGCATTCGACCCTTGGGCGTGCAATAGGCACTAAGCTGGCTATGCTGGGTGCTGACATTTCGTATGTCATTGGTTAGCTGTCCCTGCAAAAAAGTCGCTGTATCATCACCGTATGCGGATATCAGGCCCTGATGGCTGAGATCACACATGACCAGGCCAGTGTGTGCGACACGCTGCTCCTGTTCCGGATTGCCAAAGCTGATGACTAAATCATCATCATTAAATTCTGCACCTGCATCGATTAAAAATTCACGCCATTCTGGTTTCATGTGTATTCCCGTTATCAGTCATTGGGATTATTAACCCGGCATCAGCCGCTATCAGGTCAATAAACAAGTCATTCAGTGATTTATCCCATTATACTTTCGTTGACATCGATTTAAACTAGCGATCATCATATGGGTATGAACTACGTGACATCAATTATGTTCTACACTTAAATGAAATAAAAATTATATTTACCTGTCATCACCGGAACATGAATGACCCGGAGGGGAAATGTTCAATGGCTGCATCTGATCCACGTCCGTTTTATCTGAATCTGATCAAGATTCGTCTCCCTATACAAGGTATGGTTTCTATTATCCACCGTGTAACCGGGGTCCTGATGTTCATAGCGATTCCATTTTTTGTGTATTTACTGGATATGTCCTTACAAGGTGAGGCAGGATTTGCCCAGGTGCAGGAAATTCTCTCATCTATATTTATTCAGTTAGTAATACTGCTGTTGCTATGGTCATTGCTACACCATTTTTACGCCGGTATTCGTTACCTGTTAATTGATTTTGATATTGCTGTTGATAAACAGGGTTCGCGCATGACCGCCTGGTCTGTATTGTTTCTGGAAATCATAACCCTGGCAATCATTGTTATAGGGGTATGCTTATGAGCGCGCCGGCATTACAGGGGCTCAGTCCCTGGATTATCCAAAGAATCACAGCGGTGTATATCGCCGTTTATTGTTTATATTTTGCATACTGTCTTGTTGCTTTGCAGGCTGTTACCGCCGATAGCTGGTATGCCTGGTTCGCATCACCCTTTAACAATATTTCCATGGGCTTATTCATTGTAGCTGTCATATGGCATGCCTGGATTGGTATTCGGGATGTGGTACTCGATTACATTCACAATGTAGTCGCACGTATGCTGGTGTTCACGCTGGTTGTCAGTGTACTTCTGGGTAGTGTTCTCTGGGCTTTCAGATCTTTATTTCTGGTTGTAATCAAATGAGTATTCAAAACATTCAACGCAGGCGATTTGATGCCCTGATCATTGGTGCCGGCGGCGGTGGTTTACGCGCCGCATTACAGCTGGCGGAAGCTGAAGCCAGTGTGGCGGTGGTGTCAAAAGTTTTTCCAACCCGATCCCATACAGTTGCTGCACAGGGTGGTATGAATGCAGCACTGGCTAACGTGTTGCCGGATAACTGGCATTGGCA
>JBFHPZ010000588.1:0-1647 GCA_041592495.1 Gammaproteobacteria bacterium
ACCACTATGGTATCCCGGCCTGCAGGATTTAACCGCCTTTGTAGATTTTACTGCGCTTGCAGAAGCCGCCCTTGAAAACGGCTTTGATGTCGATGGATTTACCTCGCAGGGAAATTTTTTACTTAACTGTGGCCTGGCAGAGGTTGTCGAGCAGCAACACTGCGACTCAGAGATTGAAAAAATACAGTTGATACAGCAGATGAAAACGATCAGTCTCCCCGGTGAAATGGGGGAACGATTTAAAGTCATTGGCTTATCGAAAGGTCTCGATGATAATGTGCCCGGGTTTGAGTTACGGGATCAACGATACCGTTTATAAAAAATAAAATAACAAACTTAATCGTGTTAAATAAATAATAATGAGAGCAGAATGGATTTTATACAGATACTAGTCCTTGCCCTGGTGCAGGGGCTTACCGAATTTTTACCCGTATCAAGTTCGGCGCATCTTATTCTGGTGCCGGTATTAACTGGCTGGCAGGATCAGGGTCTGGCATTTGATGTGGCGGTACATGTCGGCACACTCAGCGCTGTAGTGCTTTATTTCCGTAAAGAAATTATACGCATGTTTTTTTCATGGCTGGGTTCCGTGAGCGGTAAGGGTGTGGATGACGATGCGAGGCTGGCGTGGGCAGTGTTGCTGGGGACTATTCCTGTAGGCCTGGCAGGTTTGCTGTTTAAAGATTTTATTGAAGAACATCTACGTAGCCCAATGGTGCTGGCAACAGCGACACTGGTATTTGCTTTACTGTTGTGGTGGGCCGATGCAAAGGCGCGTGGTGAGCGTAATGAATACAGTATTCGCTGGATAGATATTCTGTTTATCGGGCTGGCACAGGCGCTGGCGCTTATACCGGGGACGTCGCGTTCAGGTGCAACAATGACAGCCGGACTTTTCCTGGGTTTAAGTCGCCAGGCAGCTGCGCGGTTCTCATTTCTGTTGTCAATACCCGTAATCATTCTGGCGGGTGGACTGGAAACGCTGGATTATCTTGAGCATGCATCCATTAATGATATGCAGCCATTGATGCTGGGTGCATTACTTTCCGGTGTGAGTGCGTATTTCTGTATTCATTATTTTCTTAAATTGCTGGAAAAAATTGGCATGCTACCGTTTGTTATTTATCGGATAGTGCTCGCTGTATTTTTGTTTGTTATGTTTGCGGATGTTGTCTGATGAATCCATTGAAGTATAAATATGTATGGTTGTCGATCGGCTATATGATGGTTGCATTTGTTATCTATTCATCATTAACCACAAGCCCGGTAACACCTGGATTTAAATTGTCCGATAAGCTTATGCATGTTATAGGCTACTTTGGTTTGATGGGGTGGTTTATGCAGATCTATCACGATAAAAAAATTCAGTTATGGATTGCGCTGGCATTTATCAGTATGGGCGTCGGACTGGAGTTTTTACAGGATATGGGCGGTGTCAGGGTGTTTGAACTGAATGATATGATCGCTAATGTTTTTGGTGTGTTACTGGCATATGTTCTGGTTAAAATATTATGTCCAGACTGGCTGATTCGTTTCGAGCAAATTGTTTTAGCGAAGAAATAGGTAGATAGCTGATTTATTTTTTCATCTTCCATTCTTAAAAAGCATTAGCCTGGGTTTTATAGCTGGCCAGGTCGGTTATATCGG
>JBFHPZ010000589.1:0-1631 GCA_041592495.1 Gammaproteobacteria bacterium
AACGTACACGACGCGCCAAGGTGATTCACGCAGAAGGTGAGATGCAGGCTGCCGAGATGCTGATGTTGGCGGCAAAAAAGTTATCGGAGCAATCCCAGGCACTGCAATTGCGATATTTGCAAACCCTGACGGAAATTGCCAGCGAACGTACCAATACCATCGTGTTTCCATTCCCCATGGATTTAATTGAAAGCCTGATTAATAAATCTAAAACTTAAGCGCATCTTAAGCCTGGGTATTTAAGTTATTGAAATGATTGTCAGGGGTGAATTGTATTCGCGAAGTTTGTCTTATCTGGCTGGCGGAACATGTTTAAAATTATTCACCGGATTTTACAGGCCAATTCTATTAATTTGTGAATTTGTCTGATGCAATGCTGCATAAATATCGTAAAATCCAGCAGCTGTTAACATTTGTTTCTTAATTTTATTTCTAATTTGTGACAATTGTATCTGGGTTGAATGGTACTTGCTTAAGTGCGAATTACAGAATCCTCGTCATTCCGACGCAGGCCGGAATCCAGAGCTACCGCCACCATTAAGCAGTCTGGATCCCGGCCTGCGCCGGGATGACGGTGCTTCTTGGCTAATTGTCCGCTATAAGTTTTAAAATTATTAGGCAGGAGTCGTAAAGGAATTCTTTGAGTGAAACACAACAAGATTGATCCAAATGCCAAAAAAAGTGATTTGGTGTTTGATACCCGGTTTAGATGGTCATATCTTTCACTAAAATATTGGCTTACCTGGTTTTTTATAGCACTCTCGTTCGTTATATATTTGCTGCCTGCTCAACTCGTTGATAGCCTGGGTAGTGTTCTGGGCGATTTTCTTCGCAAATCCAATAAAAAACGGCTGCGTATCGCCACAACGAATATAAGTCTGTGCTATCCAGACATGCCTGAACCGGAAAAGGAACGGTTCATCAGGGAACATTTTCGAGCCTATGGCCGCAGCATAATGCACTATGGATTTATTTTGTGGGGCTCAGAGAAGCTTGCTGAGAAACGTATTGAGTATCATGGCAAGGATTATATTGATCGCTGCATTGATCGTGGTGAAGGCGTTATTGTAATGACGGCCCATTGTGTAGGTTTGGAAACGGCAGTATCGACCATGAGTCGCTATTATCATTTAACCGGCCCTTTCAAGGATATGAAATGTCCCGTGGTCAACTGGTTTGTTGCAAAACGACGTACTCGTTTTGGCGCAGTTTTATATTCACGTGATGCCGGTTTACGACCCATTGTCAAGGATGTTAAAGCGGGCTATGTGATGGGCTATCTACCGGATGAAGATCTTGGGGCCGAGAACTCTATATTCGTTCCTTTTATGAATGTACCCAAGGCGACTATTCCGGTACTGGGGCGATTAAGCAAAACCTGTAAAGCAAAAGTATTCCCCTACAGGTGTTGTTATAACGTGAAGGAGCATAAATACCATTTACATGTGCTGCCGCCGCTGGAAAATTTTCCGCAACTGGATGATCAGCTGGATACGCTGACAATGAATAAGGCGCTGGAGGCCCTGATTGAAATTTGTCCAGAGCAATATTACTGGACCTTACGATTTTTCAAAACCCGTCCCGAGGGTGAAGCGCGTATTTATTGAGTAGCAGAACTATTGGCAACGGCT
>JBFHPZ010000590.1:0-1628 GCA_041592495.1 Gammaproteobacteria bacterium
CATCTCATCATTGCGACACAGCGTCCATCAGTGGATGTAATTACCGGACTGATCAAGTCGAATATACCTAGCCGTATTGCCTTCCAGGTATCATCAAAGGTGGATTCCAGAACCATTCTTGATCAAATGGGTGCGGAACAATTACTGGGTCATGGCGACATGTTATACATGACGGCAGGCACCAGTATTCCCGAACGTGTGCATGGTGCTTTTGTTGCAGACCATGAAGTCCATAGTGTGGTGTCGCATCTTAAACAACAGAGCAGACCAAACTACATCGAAGAAATATTGCAGGACAGTAGTGATTCTGTTGTATTACCCGGCGAATCACCGAGTAATTTTGGAAGCGGTGCAGAGAGTGATCCCCTGTATGATGAAGCCGTTAAAATTGTGGTGGATTCACGCAAGGCATCCATTTCTTATGTGCAACGCCGTTTGAAAATTGGTTATAACCGTGCGGCTCGCATGGTAGAAGATATGGAAGCCGCCGGTGTTGTCAGCGCCATGCAATCCAATGGCCAGCGAGAAGTGCTGGCGCCACCTTCTGCCGAGTATTAATAATTTCAGGATTTCTATGAACCCCATTAGATTTTTGTTTGCATGTTTACTGAGCTTGTCATTTAACACAGCATATGCCGATACATCCAAAAAAATGCTGGAAACTTTTCTTGAGAACACATCCAGTATGAAAGCAGAGTTTCAACAACAACTGGTTGATAACAAGGGAATTCTGTTGCAGGAGTCGGCAGGTATTTTTATTTTAAAACGCCCCGGCAAATTTCAGTGGGATTATAGCTTGCCCTATCCACAAAAGATTGTTTCCAATGGCAAAAATATCTGGATATATGATTCGGAACTGGAGCAGGTTTCTATACGTAAATACGAACAGGTATTAACCGGTGCACCGGTAATCTTGCTGGATCAACGCAAGAGCCTGGATGCGGATTTCACCGTAACAGAAAAAGGATATTCACGTGATCAATACTGGCTTGTGCTGACGCCAAAGTCGGCTGAAAACGAATTCAAGCAGATTGAAATAGGTATGCGCAATAATATTTTGCATACCATGAAGCTCAAAGATAATTTTGAACAAACTACGATTATTGAATTCACCAATATGGAATTAAATCCTGATCTGGACAATAAATTGTTTGAATTTATCGTGCCCAAAGGAATTGATGTTGTTGGTGGATGACAATAAGCATGACCACTGATACTGCTGATCAACAATTTCGTCCGCTGGCTGATCGCATGCGGCCGGCAACACTGGATGAATACATAGGTCAGCAACATATCCTGGGTAAAGACAAACCGCTAACGAAAGCCATTACTTCCGGTCGTTTGCATTCCATGATTTTCTGGGGGCCGCCGGGCACTGGCAAGACCACACTGGCGCGCCTCATTGCCAATTATTCACAGGCGCAGTTTCTAAGTATTTCAGCAGTATTATCCGGCGTAAAAGATATTCGTGCTGCAATAGAGAAAGCCCATCAATATCACGATGTGTATCACAAACCGACCATTCTGTTTGTAGATGAAGTGCATCGTTTCAATAAATCACAACAGGATGCATTCCTGCCATTCGTGGAAGATGGCACGGTGTGTTTCATTGGCGCCACCACCGAGAA
>JBFHPZ010000591.1:0-1616 GCA_041592495.1 Gammaproteobacteria bacterium
GGGGTTTTCCAGGGAACAATATACAATATGTTAGGCAGTTCCTTGTTTCCTTTAATTGAAATGCCTTCCAGTTCTGTACGTTGTTCAGCATAGATTGCCTGGATTGAGCTGGTTAACAGTATGGCTGCAATTAGTAATAATTTCATAATTAACCCTTGCTACCTGATTTTATGCGTTGTTCAAGATCGATAATCCATTTATCAATCAGCTTGTCATCATTGTTTGTAATTGTTTGATACTGTTTGTACTGCACAAGCGCTTCATCCAGCTCATGCAAATATAGATCATATAAGATACCAAGATTCAAATAAGCTATTGCATAATTGGATTTATGCTTTATAGCCTGGATGTACATTGCTTTTGATTCGTTGAATTCACCTTTCTCTCTTAGCAATATGCCCAGGTGATTGTAAGCAACAGAATCCTGGGGATTTAATGTTATAGCTTTGCGAAACGCGTCTTCGGCTTTACTGGTTTCATTTTTTTTCAGGTGTAACAGGCCAAGGTTGGTATAGGCATTGGCAAAGCCTGGATCGGTTTTGGTGATATCGGTGAATAATTTTTCGGCTTCAGTCGATTTACCTGCCTTAATTGCGTTGATAGCGTTTTCATAGCTCTGGGGCAGGATAGTTATCTTTTCATCCTGTGCAGTGGGCGTCGCACTGCTGTGTAGAGTGCTGCAAGCGCTCAATAACTGAGTTAATGCTATGAATACAATAAGTTTGTTAATTTTCGAGTAATGCATAAGCCTGAGCTTTTTCTTTCTTCTGGTAACGTATAGGTTGTATGGAGGCTAAAATTTCCATACTTTTCTTAATCCAGTCATCATAAATTCCATCTTTTGTTCGCTGGATGTTGGAAGCATGAATATCGATTGCCTTTTCCTCAAAAGGATAGGCTTGCTCTTCAAGTAAAATATTATATTGTTCCAGTTCGTCGGCTCCCAGGTTATTTGGGCGTTGTGACTTGAGGAGTGAAACCGCCATTTGATGGTAAATCTCGGCTACCCTGTATGTGGATTCAGTTGTGAATTCCGCAATTTGATAGCCCATTATTTCTTTATAGGATGAGAGTGCCTGCTCCATGTATTTCTTCTTGATTGCAAGGCTCTTTTTAAGTGGTATTTTAAGTTGTGTTGTTTCAAATTGTTTAATGATCGGCTTGGCCAAATGTATTAGTGCGCTGGCCGCAATGAAATTAGTCCGATCAGTGCGTGCCTGGCCGCCGCCTTTTTCTGCTTTTACTGTTTGTATGAGCCAGTTGCTCCATGATTTGTAGTCTTTGTTGGTGCGGTAGTATTCAGAGATCATGAAATGCGCTTCAATATTCTGGCTGAATGGCCGGGGATAATTTCTTGCATAACTAATGTACAACTCATTGGCTTTGGCCTTGTTACCGGATTTTTCAAACATCTCTGCAGCTTGCCAGGTAAGGTTCTGTTTGTCGGCCGGGCTGGTGCTGACTGTGGCAAGGTAACTTATTTCTTTGGCTGCTTTGGCAAACTGTCCGGATTCGGTGTACGCCAGGGCCAGCTTCTCGGAGATGCCCTTGAAGTAAGTTTTGTCATTAGGATGTGATTTTCTAAAGCCCTCGAGTACGGGCGTGGCTTTATCCCA
>JBFHPZ010000592.1:0-1611 GCA_041592495.1 Gammaproteobacteria bacterium
CAATATCGTCCTGCAGACGTTGAAAGTTGACTTGTAATGGCATGATATTTCCGGGGAGTAATTTATTGGTTTTTCTGACGGATGATGTAAATAAGTGTCATCAGAAAAACAATGGCACCGGCGGTGAAGAAGGCAATAGCTTTTTGTAAAGAATGATGGGATACCGTAACCGTAACCGTTTCGCTCCAGGGTGTTGTAGTTGAATCACTTGTCAGTGAACGTATTCGATAATAGTAGTCACCGTTTTGCTTGCCGCTGATAACGCGTGCTGTATCCGGGCCAAGATAAATTGTTTTCGCGAATTCAAAATCTATCTGTTTGGATTGTTGCAATTCATATTCGATACTTTGTTGAGGTGATGTCGATGTATTCCATGACAAGCGAAAATAACCGGCAGTAGATAGATCTGTGTCTGAAACAAGATCAATTATCTGGGAGCTATGAGCAGGCAGGGGAAATACAAGAACTGACAACAGGGCGCTAAGCACTATCGCCAGCCTCCAGCGGTAACTAGTAGTGTGTTCGCTATTGGCTGATAATGTCATGATGAAATAGATTTTTTCTATTCCGACCAGACCTTAACATTTATGCCCTGAAACATCAAACCGCTGTGATTTTTGAGTGAGCTTTATTAGGTTTGTCAGGATGCTTGCATTATATGTGCAAAGTTACCGGATGGTTGCTTCAGGATGGCATGCCATCACTCATTAGCGGCTTGAGTGTGCTGAGCAATGATTTGAACAGTAATTTGTTTTGTTTTTCTTCCTGTGCAAGTAAGGATTTCATGTGTTCGCGTTGGGTTGGCATGGAGAAGCAGGCCGGACAGGAATCGGGAATTATGGGTAAGTGATTATTTGTGGCGAAGTCCCTGGTGTGGCGTTCGCGCACATAAACTAGCGGGCGAATAATACGCAAATCACCATCATCATTTACATAATGGGCTTTCATGGTTTTGAGTTTGCCGCCGTGAAAAGCCGACATTAAAAAACTCTCCGCCAGATCATCCAGATGCTGCGCCAGTGCAATAACATTAAAGTTATTGTTACGTGCGGTGCTGTACATAATGCCGCGCTTGATGCGTGAACAAAATGCGCAGTAGGAATTTTTGCCCATGTGTTCCTTGGCCATATCCATAATAGGTTCGCGTTTGTAATGGTATTCCACGCCCAGTGAATCCAGATACGGAATCATGGGGGAAGGATCAAAATCGCCGGCCATGGGATCGACCGTCATTGCTGCGAGGTCGAAATGAATGGGTGCATGTTGCTGGAAATGATAAAGAATATGTAGCAATGACAAAGAGTCCTTGCCGCCAGAAAGTCCTAGCAGGACGCGATCGCCTTCGCGGATCATGTTGAAATCCATCAGGGCGCGGCCAGTAAATCGTAACAGGGCTTTGGGTGGTTTAACGAATGTGTTCATAGACGGCGAACGATACAGCGAATCATTCGAATTGCAAAGATGCAGCAGGGATGTATATGTTTCTGGTGGTGGGAATGCAAATGTAAAAAACCCCGGCAGTCCATGCCGGGGCTGTGGGCGTTCCATGCGGATATTTTCCCTAGATGCCGTGCAGGAGGTCTCTGGCACGAATGGTACGTCCTGTACCAA
>JBFHPZ010000593.1:0-1603 GCA_041592495.1 Gammaproteobacteria bacterium
AATACCGAGACTTTCTCGGATTTGCTTATGCAAAGATAGTTCAATATCGGGTCGATGTGCCACGTACTGTTAAACTCAATATTTTCATGATTAATAGGCACGTAAAATGTTTAAATCGCAAGATGGTTCACTGGCTTTCAATAGTTCAAGGCGCTTATTGTTGCAGTACTAATAGTAATTATGCGATTGTAGTTTTATCTGCAGTAATACCTGTAGAATGCCTTTAATATTAACGAATCGAGCCAAACCAGAACTCGGTGCTCTTCTCCAGAAATTCATTATACGGCATGTAATGCGAGCCATCGCATGAAAAATTCAAAGCCACCATGCCATTGATGATATTGATCGAACCTGCACGCAGGTAAACATTCTCATCGGCAAAACGCAATTTGCGAAACATCTCGAATACCGGCATGACAAGTTCCGGTGGCACAATTGCGCGGTCGGGATAGGGGCGTCGTGGATAGGCAAGACAAATATCAGGATTGGTTAATTCATCTATACCCAGGATCTGATACACAAAAGGATCATCCATTCGCCAGATGGTGCCGCGGTTACTGGAGAAGTGTAGTTTGCCATGAAAGATACCATGCTCGGTTATGAGTTCGTTCATGATGGATAACACCTGATCCAGTTTTGAATCCATGACGCTTTCGATTCGATGTTGCAGGAAAACGCCACTGCGAATGGCAGGGTCACCTTTTATCTGGCGCCATACATCCGGTTCCTTGTAATTGCTTTCAGTGTGCGGCAGTTCGCGCATGTCGAAATCTGCGCCAAGAAAACCGATGTGTTCACCATTGCAGTTGCGGATAACCTGAACAGCGGTAAGTGATGGTCGTTTCTTATTGCGGCTGATATAGGCCTCGGATAATTTAAAATCAGTAGTACCAATGATGTCCTGCATGTAAGGGCGGTCGCTGCGATCGCGTCCAAAGTGTTCGTGTTCAGTACCGGTTTGGGTAATGTTGTCGGTTAGCTGGATACCATCCGCATTTAATATATACAGGTGCTTGCAATAAGAAAATTTAGGTAAAGCATTGGTGAGTAATGTTTCAAGTGATGCCCGCACATCAATGACCTCGGCGCAGCGTATGGCTAAATCGTGCATGGCTTCGCCTAACAGGCGAGTAAGCATTTCACGTTGCATGCGGATATTCTTTTCAAGGGAAGTAGAAGCCACCCGTTATTTCCTCATTGTTTCTGATTATAAAAATAATTGCAGATTTTAAATGTTTTTGGGGTTTGAGACTAATCAGTAACAGCATTTTCTTCTTTAAAAAACAATGTTTGTGCTGAATGTCAACTGTAACGTGAATTGTCTGGCAATAATGTTTATTGGGCAGGCCAGTCCTTTGGGAATTTACCAGTAAGAATGTAGGCAAAGGCAATCACTTCTGCTACGGCACGGTAAAGTTTTTCGGGTATCTCTTCTCCCAGTTTTACCTGGCTCAACACTTCTACCAATGTTTGGTCATTATGCAAGGGAATGCCCTGTTTCTCTGCCAGGGCAATAATTTTTTCGGCGATTTCATTCACACCGCTGGCGGTGACAACCGGTGCATGATCACCATCATATTCCAGTGCCACTGCTATTTTATGT
>JBFHPZ010000594.1:0-1572 GCA_041592495.1 Gammaproteobacteria bacterium
AACGCCGGTTGCGCAATCCAGCCATGGAGTTTAAGCCCTGCCGCTGCATAATCCATGTGTACTGCCTGATCGATAAATCCCTGACCACAGATTTCCGCAATGCGTTTTTCCATGGCCACTTCATCTGCTGCCGCTCGCATATGTTTTACCGCGCGCTGGTTATGCAGCAGTTTGATATCGACCTCGAAGCGACTCAGGGCAATACGCTTGACCACGTCTTCCAGATGACCGAATTCTGTTTTTTCGGCACGTAGAAACTTGCGCCGCGCCGGCACATTGTAAAACAGGTCATGGATTTCAATAGTGGTACCAACACCATGGGGAGCCGGGCGAATTTCCGCGGTCTGGCCATCCACAGTCCAGCCGTCACCCTCTTCCTGTTTTGATGTCAGTTTAAGCCGACTCACCGAAGCAATACTGGGTAAAGCTTCGCCACGAAAACCCAGGCTGCGTACCCGCTCCAGATCATCCAGATTACGAATCTTGCTGGTGGCATGGCGCGATAAAGCCAGCGCCAGATCATCCCGATGGATCCCCTGGCCGTTATCCATCACCCGGATGGATTTAATGCCGCCCTGCTCCACCTGAATCTCAATACGGGTTGCACCGGCATCGAGACTGTTCTCCAGCAATTCCTTCACCACCGACGCCGGGCGTTCAACCACCTCGCCAGCGGCAATCTGGTTGATGAGTTGATCGGGCATTTGTTGAATACGTACGGACATGGCTAAACTCGAAAAAAACTGCGCTGAGTTTAACAAGGATTGGCAAGGATCACTAACTTTGCCGGTGTGCCGTTACATGCGTACGATTACGCTGTGCTAATCGTACCTACGGGTTTAATCCTTCACCGGTGCTGCCAGTTGTTCGTAGCCTTCAGGCAGGGAGCTACGGGTCCATAGTAATGGCTGAAAATCCTTTATCACGGAGGTATCGTCAAGTCCGGCAACAGCTGCTTGTTGATGTGCTTTCGCTTCGGGTGATAATTCGATTTCAAAGCTGTTGATGATGTTGGTGACCAGTTCATTCATAGTGGAACGGCTTACCCGTTGATCCCGTTCATCCATTGTGCCCAGACCGCGTTGAGATGTAATAAACAGGACACTGGCGAAGAGCTGGTCATCCAGAGGAAAAAACAAGTAATGCCTGTAACCACCGATACCCACAAATTTTGCGGGCGCCACCAACATGCGCGCTGCCGGCACCGGCAGATTATTCAACGGCTGCCACCCCACCGGTGCGATGTATTCATGTTCATTGCCTCGCTCTTCATCGATGCGTGTGGAATATTCATTGGTTAGATAATCAGCAACGATTTGCTCAAAGGCGCGGGGATGAAACAGGGAAAAATCCATATTAGGGAAATTGACCGGCTTGACCAGATCGAAATACATCTCCACTTCAGCTTGTGTTCCGGTAAACCAGGGGCCATAAAAGGCCCATACCCGGCGGAATAACTCAAACGTCTTCCAGTTATCGCTGACAGTAAAACCTTCAGAATAATTCGAGCGAAATATCATGTCATCCAGTTGATAAAAACTCGCCAGCTTCACTTGTGAGCGGTTGGAGCGC
>JBFHPZ010000595.1:0-1570 GCA_041592495.1 Gammaproteobacteria bacterium
ACGTGGGTATAGATTTGTGTGGTTTTGACATCTGAGTGCCCTAGCTGTTCCTGAACTGTTCTGATATCAGCGCCTGACTCCAGTAAATGGGTTGCAAAAGAATGGCGCAGGCTATGACAATTTACCTTCTTCACAATGCCAGCCATTCCAGCTGCAGATTTAACCTGCTTTTGCAGGCTGTTTTCGTGTGCATGGTGCCGACGTGTTTTTCTACTACGAGGATCTACAGATAAACGCGTAGAAGGAAATACATATTGCCACCCCAATTCTTTTGCTGCATTTGGATATTTACGGCTCAACGCCAAAGGCAAATACACCTCTCCAAAACCACTAACCAAATCCTCTTCATGCAAACTTTTAACTTTCTCAAGTTGAGCTCTCAAACCAACAACAAGTTTGTTTGGCAACGGAACCACCCGATCTTTGTTGCCTTTTGCATTTCGAATTAATATCTGCCCATAGTCAAAGTCAATATCAAATACACGTAGACGAATACATTCCATTAATCGCATACCACAGCCATACAACAAACTTGCCATCATATGGTAAACAGGATCACTAATATGGCTTAACATCCTGGACACTTCCTGCTTCGATAGAACAACAGGCAAATGCCTTGGCCGTTTTGCCTGAACAAAACCAGAGAAATCATCCATCTCTCTTTTCATCGCCTGTTTATACAAAAACACCAAAGCATTTAACGCCTGCTTTTGCGTATTAGCTGACACCAGACGCTTTACAGCCAGATGATCCAGATAAGATGAAATATCATTCTCTGACAATGACTCTGGATGCTTCATGTCATGATAAGCAATAAACCTAACAGCCCAGGCAACATAACTTTGTTCAGTACGGATTGAATAATGTCGACTCCGAATCTCGGTAATTAAACGCTCGAACACTTCCGGAAATAAAGAAAATACTTTTTTCTGTAAAGAATCACTACCTGAATCATCGGTCAACAGCTCTTCAATTGAGACACGGGCAATAGTAGCGTGATTATTGTCAAGATCACGACCCATGTCCTTCCAACCATCCCAGGAAAATTTCCTGGCCCAGTCAGAATCAACCATATCGACAAATAAAATACGCAAGGCATCTACTATTTGCGCAAACTGCCAGTCACTCAAATAAGGACTTCTACCCTTCGAAGCCAAATAAGCGTCAAGATCTTTTTCTGTGTGCCCCGCCAACCGGGTATCGTGCGCCTTGATATAGTCTTCAGCATGCTTGACATACCAACGAACTTTTTTATCGCCAACTTTATAAGACTTTGTTTTATCTATGTATTTTTCCCAGAAACGGGAGACCTGAAGATCTCTATCCGATGAGTTCATATAAACATCCCTATTAAGAGCTAGAGCTGAGAGTTAAATTATGGTTAAAATCCACTACAAGAATAATATAAATCACAGATTCTGCAATATCTGGTGTTCCACATTCTGTAATATCTGATATTCATGATTCTGTCTAATTAACTGTTAGCGTGAACAAGGATGCAATAATTACACTTATGAAAGCTAAAATATTCTTAATTATCATTATCAGTTATTTTGCCGTTTTTATAGTA
>JBFHPZ010000596.1:0-1533 GCA_041592495.1 Gammaproteobacteria bacterium
CATGTGCAGGGTGCCGGTGACATTCGGCGGCGGAATCATGATGCAGTAAGCAGGGCTGTCCGTGTCGTTCTCGCGGGGCGAAAAATAGCCTTTTTCTTCCCAGGTTTGATACCACTGTTGTTCGATGGCTTGCGGGTTGTAGGTTTTTTCCATGACAGCCTTTGATGTGTAAATAAAGCGATAACGCAAAAAAGAACGGCGATTATATCATGATGAATGAAAAGCTTGGGTCCGCGAATGAACGCAAATACGCAAATGCGTGGAAGCTGCAATTTTGGCTGAATAGGCATAAGCCAGGGTGATTTCAGGTGACTATGCAGCCTGTTTGGTGTTGATATTGTTTGAAGGATGGTAACTGCGTGATTTGCTATCCGTCATTCCGGCGAAGGCCGGAATCCAGTTGTCTAGATGCTGGGGCAGTGTGGTGGAAATACGCAAATGCAGGGACGATTAATAGCTGGACTGGATACCGGCCAAAAGCATGCCGGTATGACGGGTCGTTTATGGCGCACCCTGCATTTAATCCTGTTCCAGTTTCCTGCCAAGTTCCGTTAGCAATTTTTCACCCAGTTGTTGTTTCAACTTCTGTTTGATCTCCGGCATCATGTCGTCCACCACTTCATCCACCAGCAGCTCGATGGTATTGCGCAATTCGTTTTCATCCAGCATTTGATAACGCGGCATGTCCCTCATCTCAGCAAATGCACCGGTATCAAAATGATGCAGCATGTCATCTTCACCGGGTTCGATGAAGTCGGTCAGGGTGGGGATTAACTTATCGTCGGAGCTCATAAGTTCTTGATCTCATGATGATGCAATTCAAATCCCTGTTCACGATAGCGTTTGAAATGTTCCCGGCCCATTTGCTTGCGCTGGGGTTCCTGGTTGACGATTTCGGCTACACGGGGAATGGTGGAATTAGTTGCCGACTCATTGGTGAGATTAATCAAAAGCTGAAAATCATCCGTGGCTTTCCTGTCGTGACTGATCACAATGGGATGTTCTGCTTCGTCTTCATCACCGCCCATGGCATGGGGAATGAAACTGCCTTCATTGAAGGTCCATAACAAATCATCCAGAAGCTGGCTGTCGTTGGCGGTTGTTGTATAGATAAGAATACGATTTCCCTGCTGCCAGGCTTTTTCCGCCAGCCGACAGGCAAATAGCTGCAGGCTGGCAGGTTTTTCATCGGGCAGAATGTAGAAATCGACCCGTGGCATCTTAATACTTCACACCGGCGGCTTGCAGGCGATCAAATACATATTGCATCAATAAAGGAACGGGACGACCAGTTGCGCCTTTATCCTTACCGGATTTCCAGGCAACACCGGCTATATCCAGATGGGCCCAGCGATATTTTTTAGTGAAGCGCGACAGGAAACAGGCCGCGGTAATCGTGCCCGCTTCCTTGCCGCCGATATTGGCGACATCGGCGAAGTTGCTGTCCAGTTGATCCTGGTAATCATCCCACAAAGGTAATTCCCAACAACGATCACCGGAGGTTTTGCCGGCGGTAATCAAATCATTCACCAG
>JBFHPZ010000597.1:0-1522 GCA_041592495.1 Gammaproteobacteria bacterium
ACGTGAAGTGGGTAGCCCGGTGGTATGGGTGAATGAAGGTAATACTCTCAAATCAGAAAAAATTGATGAAAGCGTGCGTGTCAGAACCGACCACATCAAATCGGAACCCGTATCCATACCGGTGCGTGTTAACCAGAAGACCCTGAAAATGAAGCCCGGACAGCAATGGCAGGAGTTTGATAGCAAGATTAAGGAGAAATATCAGATAAAGGATGAGAAAACTGTGCTTAATGGCATAGCCGAATAGGTCAGAATAAACCATAATTTTGTATTAGCCCTCACTCAATCGAGCTTGCTCAAGTGATCAAATTCATTTCAAAACCTGCCAATCTATTTCATCGCCAGCAAGGCGCAGCTCTTATACTGCTGTTTATGGCAATTTTGATGACAGGTGTTGTTGTATTTGTTTCTTCAATCTCGATGAACCGTAGTCGAATTCAGTCAGAAGCGCAAACAATGCAATCTTTGGCAAAGGCTAAGGAGGCTTTGATTGCGTTCGCGGCAACATTTTATAATCGAACTAATGTTGCAGGAGATCCATGGCGTGGACTGTATGGTTTTTTACCCTGTGCTGATACAGGTATGAATGGGGAAGGTCAAACTGATCCTACTTGTGGGGGAAGATATGAAAATATATTAGGTAGATTTCCATGGCAAACCCTAGGAACAGATGTTTTAAAAGACAGTAGTGGTAATTGCTTGTGGTATGCGGTAAGTGGAGAATATAAACAAGCCACAGATAATACTCGATCACAATTGCATAATGAAGATTCTCCGGGCTATTTTGAAATTTATGATGAAAATGGGAATTTGTTAAATGGTGGAGCGCCAGAAAGCCGAATTGTAGCGGTTATTATAGCACCTGGATCAGTGCATCCTGGACAAAATAGGGGTGTTCCTATTCAAAATAACCCCTGTGATTTTCCTAGTAGCACAGCAAATCCTGCGGATTTCCTTGATAATTATTCTGGATTTGATAACAGTGGAATTGTAACCAATACTAATGATGAAATGTATAGATTGATAACGCTAACAGGCTCGCCAGTAAATGGTCTAAATGACCGTATAATTACAATAACTGCTGATGAAATATTTAATGCTTTTCGCAGACAAGCAATCTTTAATACTAATCTGGAAACATTAACAAACGATTTAGCTCAATGCATTAGTAGATATGGCAATGATATGAGAGTAGCAGCTGGTGGGGGCGGCGTCATAAATTTGCCTTGGGCAGCTGATGTTGATCTAAACGGGGCAGATTATCGTGATACTGATAACTACATCGATAGAAGTAACAATTTTTTTGGCAGATTTCCATTTGACATTATAAATTCTCATCCGAACATTCCATCTGGTTCGACAGCCTATGCAGGGTCGTTATTTAATCACTGCATTATTGCAGTTGCAGGACCAGCAAACGATATGCTTGAAGAAGACTTTGAATTTCGTCGTTTGTATGAACATTGGAAAGATCATTATTTTTATGCGGTGTCACGTGATTTCGCTCCAGGTGGTGATGGGA
>JBFHPZ010000598.1:0-1516 GCA_041592495.1 Gammaproteobacteria bacterium
GGTAATGTTGTTCACTGAATATAATTGCAGTTCAGTGTCGCTCTTCACCAGTTGTTCAATTGCCTTGTAAGACGCATCCACCGGACCACCGCCCTGTGCAACCGCACTCTGCTCTTCGCCATCGATACTGATGACAATGGTGGCTTCCGGTGTTTCACCGGTTTCGGAACACACTTTCAAACTCACCAGTTTGATTTTTTCGTTCTCTGCCATCCAGTTGGATTCAGCAACCAGGGCCTGCAAGTCTTCATCGTAGATTTCATGTTTCTTGTCGGCCAGATCCTTGAAGCGCGAGAAAGCATCATTGAGTTCTTCTTCCGAGGCGAATTCAATACCCAGATCGTTCAACCTTGAACGCAAGGCATTGCGACCGGAATGCTTACCCAGCACAATTTTGTTTTCGCTCCAGCCCACATCCTGGGCACGCATAATTTCGTAAGTTTCACGACTCTTTAATACACCATCCTGGTGAATACCGGATTCATGGGCAAAAGCATTGGCGCCAACAATTGCCTTGTTTGGCTGCACCGGAAAACCGGTAATGCTGGATACCAGACGTGAGCAAGGAACAATCTGGGTAGTATCGAGGGTCGTGTCGCAATCGAATAAATCCTGACGAGTACGCACAGCCATAACGATTTCTTCCAATGCCGCATTACCGGCACGTTCACCCAAACCATTAATGGTACATTCCACCTGTCGTGCTCCGTTTTGCACGGCGGTCAGTGAATTGGCCACTGCAAGCCCCAGATCGTTATGGCAATGCACTGAGAACACCGCCTTATCGGAGTTGGGTACGCGCTCGATCAGTGTTTTGATCAAATATCCAAACTGGTGGGGCAAATTGTAACCAACTGTATCGGGGATATTGATAGTGGTGGCGCCCGCCTTGATGACCGCTTCGATCACACGACACAGAAAATCGGTTTCAGATCGACCGGCATCCTCCGGTGAAAATTCCACATTATCGGTAAACTGACGCGCCATTTTCACTGCAGCCACCGCCTGCTCCACCACCTGGTCAGGCTCCATACGTAATTTCATTTTCATATGGATAGGCGAGGTGGCAATAAAGGTGTGGATGCGTGCGGAGTTGGCCTTCTTCAGCGCTTCACCTGCTCGCTTGATGTCTTTCTCAAGTGCACGGGCCAGACCACATACAGTGCTGTCCTTGATAGCTTCAGCCACCGCCTGGACGGATTCAAAATCACCGGGGCTGGCGATAGGGAATCCCGCCTCGATGATATCCACCTTCATGCGCTCTAATGCCTTGGCAATGCGCACTTTTTCATCCCGGGTCATGGAGGCACCGGGACTCTGTTCGCCATCACGCAAGGTTGTATCAAATATAATTAACCTGTCTTTACTCATGACTAGTTCCAAAATCAGAATTTTTTAAATCGGTTTTTTTAAATACGTATTTCCCCTCGCCAGGGTTGCTTTATCTGCCAGCAGGCAGTAGCAGGAATAGCGCATGGCCAGACAGGAGGGATTTTAGAGACAGGCAAGACAGAAC
>JBFHPZ010000599.1:0-1504 GCA_041592495.1 Gammaproteobacteria bacterium
GAGTTGGTGGTTTTTATTAAGTCATCAAAAAGCGGATTGATTCGCGCCCTGAATTGCAAATGCTTCATGACGTCTGCCGGTTGTATGATCGGGCTGTCTTCGCCACTGACTTTAATGCTGTCCAAATCGGTGACGACAAGCTGGCTGGTGTCATGGAGCGCCTGGATTATATTGGATCTTACCAGGAGATAACCACTCACGGTGCTGGTATCGATACGAGATGGTATCGGATAGATGCCAATATAATATAGCGTGTTGTTAGTCGCGAGATAATGATTGTGTACTTGCGATATGTTTGACTGTGAAAGGGTTTCTTGGGTATTGCCAAGAATTATTCGGTTGGCATCATAAAGATCAATGTTCTCTATGTGTGCCGGCATTTTTCTGGTGCTGGCGCGTTGTACTTTCCAGTAGCCATAATAGGTGGGGTCGGCGAGCTGTTGATGCACTTCATCCCAGGAAACGGTTTCTTGCGCCAGACTATTGATTTGCTCAATAACATTTTCCAGAGCGTGTTGTACTTCCATGGTTGATTCGCTGGCAGCCGATTGATTGAATTGCTTATTGATACTGGAAATTTTTCCGCTGAGTATCCAGCCGAATGTAATAAAAACAAATATCGCAACAGCTAAAAATATGTAGATGTAATACCTGAAGTGAAGATTTTTACCGGTGCTTGTCATAATTGTTTTTTGTATGCGTTGATTTCCATGATGTCTGGTGCAGGGCGTTTATAATGCCAGTGTTAGTCACCGGCAATGCCTTGCAGGATCGCGTCATACAAATCCAGTTCCGTACCGGAACCGAAAAAGTGATCGGCACCCTCGATGATGTCGACGCGGGTGTCTGTTTTGTAAATATTTTGAATTAAATCATAGGATTTCGACATATCCATGCTGCCCAGAATAACCTGTTTGGGCAGATGAATGGAACGCATGGCGTTCAGTATCCGGTTGCTATCCCATTGCGCGTAACTCAGGTATTTCTTCGCAGGTGCCGAGTAATTATCTGTGCAGTAAACAAGATTGAAATTATGAATATCCGTATTGTTTTGCCTGTCGAGTGCCAGCGCCAGCTGATTAGATATAACTGAGTGACTGTTATTGTGATCGAATAATGGGATCAGGCTCAGCGCAATCAGGCTGGTAATTTCCCTGTGTCGGTACTGGCTGGCGTAACTGACAATTTGCACAGCCCCGCTGGAATGTCCCATCAGGATAATTTTTTTGTAACCCCTGGCGACCAGCCAGTTGACCCACCAGTCGATTTCCTTCAGATCTTCTTCCATGGTGTGCAGGTGCAGGGCGTTGCAATCCAGGGTGGTCTGACGCTTGCTGATACCCAGTGTCAGGGTGGGCGTGAGTACGGCGTAACGGTTGCCTGCCAGTTCACTGGCAATACTTTGTATGAGATTAAAGTTATGAATGGTGAGAAAACCGTGTATCAGCAATATGGCCGGTTTATCCAGATCGCCCTGGTAATAGCCGGCCTCGGCCAGTACGCC